>JBBQIE010000241.1:0-4755 GCA_038324625.1 Anaerolineae bacterium
GAAGGCCACATTGTCCCTGAACAGGCCATAGGGAACGACGAAGGTAAAGGTGA
This sequence comes from Anaerolineae bacterium, assembly GCA_038324625.1. Lineage (GTDB taxonomy): Bacteria > Chloroflexota > Anaerolineae > DRVO01 > DRVO01 > JBBQIE01. The sequence continues at coordinate 54 of JBBQIE010000241.1, forward strand.
CGGTATAGTCGTCTATCTTCTCCACCTTCACCAGCTCACCGCCGGGGCTCAGCCACCGAGGCTTGGCGGGAGAGAGTTCGTCATTGAGGAGCACGTCCTCGTACCAGAACATGATGTCGTCGGCGGTGAAGGGCTCGCCGTCCGACCAGCGCACCCCTTCACGAAGGTAGAAGGTGTAGACCTTGCCGCCCTCGGTTATCTCGTACTTCTCCGCCAGGTTGGGCTCCAGGGCGTACTCGGGGCCGGGGCCATAGCGCAGCAGCGGGTCGGCGCCGTGGTGATGGCCGATTGATGAAGCGTCCACATCGGCCCGATTCCAGGCTCCGCCGTAGTTGCCGATCTGGTTGAAGACCGGGAGGACCTTGGGGTTCTTAGGCAACCGCTCTTCCACCGGGGGGAGAGTGCCGGCGGCCACCATCTCCGCCAACATGGGAGCCTCGCCGTACTTGCTCACCGCCTCGACCGGCGCGGTGGTGGCCTCGGGGGCCTGGGTAGCTTCCGGCGCCTGAGTGACCTCCGAGGCCGCGGTAGCCCCCGCGGGGGCGTCAGTCGGCGCCGGTGCCGGGGTGGCGGCAGCGCCGCAAGCGGCCATCGCTGCCGCCGTGGCCGCCGTGGCCGAGAACTGCACGAACCGTCTTCGGGTTAGATTAGCTGACATTTCCATCTCCTACTGCGAATCCACTCTGATCGCGACATCCACGTCGTCCGTCGCCGCCGAGTCTCCCAGGCCCGACGGCCAATCAGTGCCACCTCCTTCGGCCCTCGCCCACGTTGGGGGCACGGTTCTGAGAGCGCCTGAATGAGCCCAGAATACGCCAGGCTGCCGAGCCTGACAAGCGAATCACCCTCCCGGACCTGTCCTAGGCCGGGGGCGGGTTCTAAGCATCCCCACCGCATCGAGACGGCGTTCAGCCCCCACAATCGCGGGGGCTGAATGGAAACGCCGGAGTCGGGTTAGACCTACTCGATGTAGAACTGCTCCGGGAAGGTGGTGCGCTCGCCGTAGACCGGCCAAGCCATCATGGCGTACTCGGGCACGTTCTTGAAGTTGTGCTTGACGATGCAGGGCTCGGGACGGCTGCCGACCGTGTGTATCGGCCACAGGTTCAGGGCGATCATCTTGAAGGCCTCGTCCATGATGGCCGAGCGAGCGGCGTTGTCCACCGTGACCAAGGCCTGCTCATACATGCCAATCAGGGTCTTGGCGTCTTCCACATCGGGCTCCTCGCCGCTGGCCCCGTTGCTGCTGTAGAAGGTGCCCCACTGCGGTGCCCAGTAGGTGCTGGGCTCGACCGGGAAGATAGAGCGCGGGTAGGTGAGCCAGTAGAGGTTCGGGGTGGTGTAGTCGGCCTCATAGGCAACGATGTCGAAGTCGCCCTCCTGCACTCGCGGCCACCATACTTCGTTGGCGATCCAGTCCATGGTGGCGCGGATGCCCACTTCGCGCAGGTAGCCGGTGATGACCTCGGCCACGTCGCGGTGAATACCGTAGGCCACGTGCCCGATCATGATCAGGTCCAGCTTAGCGCCGCTGGGGAGCAGACGCATGCCTTCGCTGTCGCGCTCGGTCAGCCCCAGGGCATCGAACCCGGCGTTAGCCGCGTCCACGTCGAAGGTGAAGAGCTCCTGCACTGCCGGGTCACTCTTAACCGACTCGGGGAACATGTCGAGGGCCGGGTCCGCCATGCCGACGTAGACCAGCTCGTTGATGTCGTCCCGGTCCAGAGACTTGGAGAAGGCAGCGCGGAAGTCCCGGTTGCGAAGCAGGTCGCGGACTTCCTGGCCGGCTGCGTCGCCCTCGCCCACCCGACGCGTCTGGTTCATGTGCATAGCCGTTCCGGACGAGCCGTAGTTCCAGACATAGACCTGGTAGTCGCCCGCTTCGCGGCTCTCCATGTAGAGAGTGTAGTTGAATATGCTGGTGCCCATGGACATGTGGTCCACTTCGCCAGTCACGATCTTCATGGGGATCATCTCAGCGGATTCGACGATGAGATAGGTCTGGTTGTCGAGATAGGGCAGCTGATTGCCCTCGGGGTCCACCTTCCAGTAGAAGGGGTTGCGCTCGGCAGTGGCGGTGCTGATCCAATCCCGACTGTTGATCTTCCAGGGGCGAATCACCGGCAGATCCGGATTGCGCTGGAAGTCGTTCTGAGCCCCGAACAGCTGGTACCACTGCTCGAAACCACGGTCCTTGACCATCTTGGCCAGGTCATCGGCATTGGCGTATTTGGGATGGTATTGGTTGAAGTAGTGCTTGGCGTAGCCTACGAAGCCAGTGCCGTTGAAGGCGCACTGATCGAGGAAGATACCGTAGGCCGCCCCGAAGATGAACTTCACGGTGTAGTCGTCAACCTTCTCCACCACCACCAACTCGCCGCCGGGCATCAGCCACTTGGGCTGGGCCGGGGTGATTTCCTCGTTCAACAGCACGTCCTCGTACCAGAACATGATGTCGTCGGCGGTGAAGGGCTCGCCGTCGGACCAGCGCATGCCCTCGCGCAGGTAAAAAGTGAACTCCTTGCCATCCTCGCTGATCTCGAAGCGCTCGGCCACGTTGGGGATGAGGGTCTTGGCATCCCGATCATAGATGGTCAGGCCTTCGGCGCCGGCGCGGGAGCCGATGGGAGCCGGGCTGGTGCCGGCGCGGAACCAGGTGCCTCCGTGGGTGCCGATGCTAGCCGTAGGGGTGATCACCATCGGATTCATCGGCAGGCGCTCTTCCACCGGCGGCAGGCTACCGGCAGTCACCATCTCCGCCAGCATGGGCGACTCCTGGTACTTGGAGACGGCGGCGGGGGCGGCGGTAGCCTCGGGAGCAGTAGTAGCCGCGGGAGCAGTGGTTGCCGCCGGCGCCTGGGTGGGGGCGACGGTGGCCTCGGGAGCCTGGGTCGGGGCCTGGGTGGGCGCCGCCGAACTGCCGCAAGCGGCAGCAGCGGCGGCGGCGGTGGCCAGGCCGGACACTCGTAGGAACTGTCGTCGGTTGTACACTCCGGATAGCATCGCTTCCTCCTCGCTGAATCCGGCATCCACCACTCGAAAGGAGGCCGAAGAGGGGCGGAATGGCGGTGCCGCCCCCGTACCTCCCCTCGATTGTGATGCTTGCGCTGATTCTAGGGTATCAGCGGCCTCATTTCAACTCCGACACCGCCGGGGGTGTGTCTCATTTTCGGGGCAGGGTGGGGCCCGGTCTTTGCCCGCCGCGGACCACGTCATCCTGAGAATCCCATGGCTCGCGGAGGCATGTTGGATGCCCATGACCGTGATCCGTAGGGGCGAATCTTGTATTCGCCCTTGGTGGCCGGGCGAACACGAGGTTCGCCCCTACGAGGTGTCTCTCGGTACGTCATGAGCAGGGAACCGAAGGGTCTCGCCTCGCGTGGACGAGATGCTTCACTCCGCTGAAGAGCGCTCCGTTCAGCATGACGGGTGTGGGCCTGGCATCGGCACCGAAACCGGCCCTAAAGTTGAGACACACCCGCTGCCGATGTGTCCCCCGCCCTAAGCCCGAATGTCGTACTTGCCCACCTGCTCCACCGGCAGCTCTCCCGCCTCGATCAGCAGCTTCAGAGGCGACTCCTTGATGGTCAGAGGGAACGTGACTACCCCCTTGCTCCGGACCGACTGGTAGAACCCCATCATCACCGCCACCGTCTGGTAGGCCCTCTCCGCCGAGCCCCGGTAGTCCTCGATCTCCCCGTCCATCCAGCGGGCGAACTCCTGAGCCTGGAGGGAATGGGAGGGAACCGGCTGAGGGAAGTCCATCTCCTGCCAACCGTCGGCGTTCAGCAGTCGCAGCCCCTGGCGGTCCAACTCGATCCGCCCGTCGGTGCCGTGGAAGGTGTAGGGGGAGGCGGGCTCGCCCTCCACCGCCGGCAGGTCCACGTCCACCAGGGCCCGCGTGCCCTGAGCGAAGGCCGCCAGCCCCACCAGGCGATCCTCGATGGGCTCGCCCCGCTCGTAGCGGTCGGTTTTCCGCTCCACCTGGGCCATGGCCCACTCCGCCTCCGGATCCCCCAGGATGAAGCGGATGCCGTCAATGTAGTGGGTGCCGTTGTTCAAGAGGCCGTCGCTCACGTGGATGGTGGCCAGAGTCGGGCGCCCGATGGCTCCTGCCGCCACCAGGTTTCGGGCCTCGACCCAACTGGGGTCGAAGCGGTGCTGGTGCCCGATGGCCAACTTCACCCCGTTCTCGGCGCAGACCTCGATCATGGCCGAGGCCTCCCCCAGGGAGGGCGCCATGGGCTTCTCACAGAGGATGCCCTTCACCCCAGCCGCCGCCACCGGGACGGTGATCTCGGCATGGGACCCGGCCCAGGTGGCGATGGACACCACGTCCAGGTCCTCCCGCTCCAGCATCTCCCGGTAGTCAAGATAGTGAGTGGGGATGTCGAAGCGCTCGCACACCCCCTCGGCCGCCTCCCGCTTGATGTCCGCCACCGCCACCAGTTCGTAGCGGTCGCTGGAACGATAGCCATTCACGTGGGCCCCGGCGATGCGACCGCAGCCGATGAGCCCGGCTCGATATATCTTCTTCATGCCAACTCTCCTTACCGATCCTAGTGCATTCAGGGGGCGAACTCGCCCCGCCCCTCAGCCGCGATTGTCGCCCTCCCGGTCGGGGCCGTCAACGCCGCCGGAGACAGGCTCATGCTTCCATCGCGGCTTGACATATCCTCTGCCGCCGCTATCATCACCTCGT
>JBBQIE010000242.1:0-4748 GCA_038324625.1 Anaerolineae bacterium
AATCCTTCCTTTTCGCCTTCAACGCCGGCCTGATTGTCTTGGTGCTGGGAGCCATCGGCTCCGTGGCCTCGATCGGCGGCCTGTGGTGGGCCGGACTGGTCGCTGGGCTCTACCTCATATTCCACCTGACCATTGAGGTACACGGGGTCCTACACCTGCCCTCCTCCCCGGGGGCCAACCACGACGCCTCCGGCCTGGCGGTACTGATGGACCGGGCGGCCCACTCCGTCCCCCTTCGCCACACGGAGCAATGGTTGTTAGCCGTGTGCGGGCACGAGGCCGGGCTGGCGGGGATGCGCGCTTTCCTCAACTCCAACCCCTTGGACCGCACTCATTCTTTGATCGTGAACCTCGACGGCGTCGGCGCCGGAGCCATCATCCTCAGCCTGACGGAAGGGTACCTACGTCCACTCCCCGTCCCTCGCCGGGTCCTCAACCTGGCCGCTGAGGTAGTCAGCGAAAGCCGGTTGTCGGTTCGGGCCCGCCCTTACCAGGCGGAGAACACCGAGGCCTACCTCGCCCTTCGAGCCAAGATCCCGGCCATCAGCATCCTCGGATTGGACGAAAAGGGTCTGATCCCCAACTGGCACTGGCACCAAGACAATTCCGACCGAATAGACCCCGAGTCGCTGGACACGGCCACCCGTCTGGTGGCCGGGCTGGCGACTCGACTGGACAGCGAACTCACCGACCGCGGCTCCGCCGCGAATGGAGGAACTTCATGACCCAAACCCGCCAAGAGATATTGGAGCAATCCGCCGTACTGGCTCGGGTGATTACCGAGAATCGCGACCTGGCCGTCCGCTGCGCCGAGGCCATTCGAGAGGCCGACATCCGCTGTTGCCTCATCGCCGCCCGCGGCACTTCTGACAATGCCGCCACCTACGCCAAGTACCTGCTGGGCGCCCAGAACCGCCTTCTCGTCGGCCTCGCCGCCCCAACGCTGTATACCTTCTACCAGAGCCCACCGCGTCTGCGAAACGCCCTGGTGATCGGGGTCTCTCAGTCGGGCGCCAGCACCGACATCGTCAGTGTGCTGAAGGACGCCAGGGATCAGGGAGCCCTGACTGTCGGCATCACTAATACCGAGGATTCCCCCCTGGCACGAGTATCCGACTTCGTGCTCCCCTGCCTGGCCGGCGAGGAGAAGGCGGTGGCCGCCACCAAGACCTACACGTCGGAGTTGGCTTGCATCGCGCTCTTATCCGCCGCCCTAGCCGAGGACTCCCAACGGCTGGATGAACTGAAGTTGCTCCCCGGCGCCGTGGAACAAGCTATGGCTCTGGAGGCCGAGGCAGAGTCGTTGGCCCAGCGCTACTCCTACGCCGCCTCCGCCTTGGTGCTCAGCCGAGGATACAACCTGGCCACTGCCTTCGAGATCGCTCTAAAAATGAAGGAACTCACCTACGCCCAGATCCAGGCCTATAGCACCGCCGACTTCATGCACGGACCGCTGGCGAGCGTGAGCGAGGGTTTCCCCGTCATCGCCGTTGCCACCAGTGGGGCGCTCTACGAGAACCTCATGGAGTCGCTCGGCCAAGTTAAGGAGCGAGGAGCGGACCTGCTTGTGATCTCCGACCGGGAGGAGGCGCGGGCCCTGGGGCGGTTCAGCCTTGCCGTCCCCTCGGTGCCGGAGTGGATCAGCCCCATCGTGAACATCATACCCGGCCAATGGCTGGCGCACTCTCTGGCCCTGAGCAAGGGCTTCGATCCCGACCGGCCCCGGGCCCTCCGCAAGATCACCCTGACCGTCTAGTACACCCTCAGCCGGGTCGGGGGCTACCCGACCCGTACACGCTGACTTCCGAGCGGGAGATGAGATCATGAGTGTGACCCCACAGCCGACCGCGGAAACCCAGATCCGCGCCTTCCGGGCCGAAGACGGCCCCCGCATCGAGGAGATCGCCGCCCTTGCCTGGACCCCCATCTACCGACACTTCGCCGAGTTGCAGGAGGCGGCCCTGGGTGAGGTCGCCCGGCCTTCCAGCCTGGAACAGAAGCGGCAGCAGGTGCATCGGTTCCACCAGGAGCACCCTGAGTGGATTCTGGTGGCCGAGTCCGAAGGGCAGATAGTGGGATTCCTCACCTACACCCTAGACCGAGAGCGAGCCATAGGGGTCATCGGCAACAACGCTGTTGACCCAGCCTTCCACGGACGCGGCGTCGGCAGTGCCCAGTATCGAGCCGCGCTCGATCTCTTCCGCCACGAGGGGATGCGCTTCGCTACTCTCATCACCGGGCTCGACGACTCCCACGCCCCCGCCCGCCGGGCCTACGAGAGGGTGGGGTTCGTCCAGGTTCTGCCCAGCGTCGAGTACATGATGAAGCTGTAGGCCGGCCGGCTCGACTCAAGGTCGCCTGGCTTGCTCCCGAAGGAAACTAATGAGGGGACGTGATGGCTCGAAGCCGTAGGTACCTGATTCGGATGGCCAAGCCAGGGTAATGGCTTGACGAGGACAAGCCTGGCAGATGGAAGCCCGTCGGGACAGTCCTAAGCCTTCTCTGGACTGTCCCGACGGGCGTTGTGCTTCTTGGAATAGGCACGTCAGTGCCCGCGTTGGACAGCACCCGTACAGCAGCTTCGGACAGGCACTTGAGACGGGAGAAGGCCCGGTTACCCCTACATCTAGTGGGCCACCGGGCCATCCAACCTACCGCTAGTGGGCGAGACAGGGCTCGAACCTGTGACCTCTTCCTTGTAAGGGAAGCGCTCTGACCAACTGAGCTATTCGCCCAACCTCGCCTCCGATGTTACATTCACCCCCCGGATTCGGCAACACCAGCGCGGCTCTTGCCCGCTACATGCGCTCCGGCGCGCTCATCCCCATCACCCGGAGGGCATTAGCCAGGGCAATCCGCACCGCCACCGCCAACCTCAGCCTCGCCTTCGTCAACTCGACGTCCTCGGATAGGCTGCTGACGATGCGGCAATCGCGGTAGAAGGCGTGGAAGGCCCGGGCCAGGTCGTAGGTGTAGTAGGCCAGCCGGTGCGGCGCCAAATCCACGGCGGCATCGTGAATCACCTCCGGCAGCTGGAGCATCTGCCGGATGAGGGCCATCTCGCTCGGGTGGCTGAGCAGGCTCAGATCGGCCCTCTCGTAGTCGAGGCCGGAGGCCTCGGCCAGCCTCATCACGCTGCATACTCGAGCGTGAGCGTATTGCACGTAGAACACCGGGTTCTCGTCGCTCTGCTTGACCGCCAGATCCAGATCGAAGTCCATCTGGCTGTCCGGTGAGCGAGAAAGTAGGAAGTAACGCACGGCATCTGGGCTGACTTCCTCCAGCAACTCCCTGAGAGTGATGATGTCGCCTGTCCGCTTCGACAGCCGGATTATCTCGCCACCCCGCTTCAGGGTCACCAATTGGTAGATGAGGATGTGTAGACGCTTCGGATCCAGCCCGAGGGCCGTCATCATCTCGTTCATCCGCGGGACGTGGCCCTGATGGTCGGCGCCCCACACGTCAATGACCTGCTCGAAGCCCCGCTTCACGAACTTGTTGTAGTGGTAGGCGATATCGGAAGCGAAGTAGCCGGGCAACCCCGAGGACCGGATCAAGACCTCGTCTTTCTCGCCCCCCAACTTAGTGGCGGCGAACCATACCGCTCCCTCTCCCTCGGTAACGAACCCGCCCCGGCGGAGGATGTCCATGGACTCCTGGAAGGAGCCGTCCTCGTACAGGCCTCGCTCCGAGAACCAGCGATCGTAGCTGATCCCCAGGGTCTCGATGTCCCGGCGCACGCTCTGTAGCACCTTCTCCCGCAGCCCGTAATCGGCCAGGGCCGCCACCGCCTCATCGTAGGGCAGATCCAGGAAGCGCCGGCCCTCGGCCGCAGCCACCTCCCGACCCCACTCGGTCACGTAGTAGCCTCGATAGCCATTCTCCGGCACGGGCACGTCCATACCCAGAGCCTGAGCGTAGCGTGCGTAAAGACTCTCGCCGAACAGACGCATCTGGGTGCCGGCATCATTCACGTAGTACTCGCGCTGCACCTCGTAGCCGGCCGCCGCCAGCAGGTTGGCCAGCGCGTCCCCCAACACCACGTTCCGGGCGAAGCCCACGTGCAGGGGCCCGGTGGGGTTGGCGCTGCCATACTCCACCTGCACCCGCTTGCCTTTCCCCAAGTCGGCCGCGCCGAAAGCGGCGCCCTCTTGAATGACCGGCTCCACCTGGGCCGCCAGCCACCTATCACTAAGGGTCAGGTTCATGAACCCCGGGGCCGCCACCTCGACCGACGAGATGTAGGGCGCCTCCGGGAGGTGCTGAGCCACCGCCTCTGCGATCCGCACCGGCGCCATCCGGGCCAGACGGGCCACCTGCATGGCCGCGGCGGTGGCGTAATCCCCGTGCCCCTCCTGCCGGGGGCGCTCCACCGTCACCGGCGGGACCTCGAAGCCGGGCAAAGCGCCGGATTCCTGGGCGGCCACAAAACCGGCCCGGATCAGGGCGATAACACTCTCTCTGATTGGCTGCATCACACCTCCGATTACTGACGGGCCTCCGACAGGCACAGGACGACGCATTCTATACCAGGAACGACGAGAGCGCGGCTCGCGGCCACGCTCCCCAGCGTTACAGGATCAGCGGACGCTATTTGGTATCCAGCCAGTTCTCTCCCACGGCTAGATCAACCTTGAGAGGCGCATCCAAGGGGAAAGCCCCTTCCATGACCTCCCGCACCAACGGCGAGACCACTTCCACCTCATCCTCCGGGCCCTCGAGAACCAACTCGTCATGGACCTGGAGAA
>JBBQIE010000243.1:0-4731 GCA_038324625.1 Anaerolineae bacterium
GGGGTCAACTTCGTAGAGGGCAAGATGGTCGGGGATGTGGCCTTCGACGAGGTCTCTGTAGAGGCGGGTTGGATCACCCCGGTGCCCGGCGGCACCGGGCCCATGACCAACTTGATGCTGATGAGGAATGTCCTGAAGGCAGCGGAACAGCGGCGACGGACTAGTTGAAGCGCCGTCAGCGGGCTGACACAATCCCAGCGTAGGAGGAAGCGATGTCGGAGAAAAATGTGGTCCCCAGCGATCTGGATATCGCCCAGGCGGCGAAGCTCATTCCCATCTTGGAGATCGCCTCGAAGCTTGGCCTCAGCCAGGATGATCTGGAACTCTTCGGCAAGTACAAGGCCAAGGTTCACCTGAACGTCCTGGACCGGTTGAAGGACCGTCCCAACGGGAAGTACGTGGACGTCACCGCCATTACCCCCACCCCCTTGGGCGAGGGCAAGACCACCACCACGGTGGGGCTGACCCAGGCCCTGGGCCGGATCGGCAAGCACCCCATCACCTGCATTCGCCAGCCCTCGATGGGGCCCACGTTCGGCATCAAGGGCGGAGCGGCGGGGGGCGGATACTCCCAGATCGTGCCCATGGAAGACTTCAACCTCCATCTCACCGGCGACATCCACGCCGTCGGTGTCTCCCACAACCTCCTGGCAGCGGCCATTGATGCCCGTATTCAGCATGAAGACACCACCAGCGACCAGCGCCTGGCTAAGCTGGGGCTGCGGCGCCTGGACATTGACCCCTACTCCATCTCCTGGAACCGGGTGGTGGATGTCAACGACCGGGCCCTGCGAAACGTGATCATCGGGCTGGGGACCAAAGCGGACGGGAGACCACGCCAGACTGGGTTCGACATTGCCGTGGCCAGCGAGGTGATGGCCATCTTGGCCTTATCCACTTCGGTCAAGGATCTGAGGCAGCGCCTGGGGCGGATCGTGATCGGCACCAGTAAGGCGGGCGATCCGGTGACCGCTGAGGACCTGGGTGTAGCCGGGGCCATGACCGTCCTGATGAAGGACGCCCTGATGCCCAACCTCATGCAGACGCTGGAGGGCCAGCCGGCCTTCGTCCACGCCGGTCCCTTCGCCAACATCGCTCACGGCAACTCCTCCATCGTGGCCGATCAGATCGCTCTCAAGCTGGGCGACTACGTGGTCACGGAGTCGGGCTTCGGGGCCGACATCGGCATGGAGAAGTTCTTCGACATCAAGTGCCGGACCTCCGGCCTCATACCTAACTGCGTGGTGCTGGTGGCCACGGTTCGCGCCCTCAAGATGCATGGCGGTGGGCCGCGAGTGGTGCCGGGCCGGTCGTTGGACGCCGCCTATCGGGAGGAGAACCTCGACCTACTGCGTAAGGGCCTTCCGAATCTGGAAGCCAACATCCGCATCGCTAAGACCTTCGGGGTGCCGGTGGTGGTGGCGGTGAACGCTTTCTCGGACGATACCGACGCGGAACTGAACCTGGTGCGGGACGCAGCGGTACGCGCCGGGGCCGAGGATGCGGTCAAGTCGGCTCACTGGGCCGAAGGCGGAGAGGGCGCCGTGGACCTGGCCCGAGCGGTGGTGGCGGCTTGCGAAAAGCCCAGCGACTTCCACTTCCTGTACCCGCTGGATATGCCCATCAAAGAGAAGATCGAGACCATCGCCACCAAGGTCTACCAAGCGGCGGCCGTGGACTATAGCCCGGAAGCCGAGGCCAAGATCGCTCTCTACACCCGGCTGGGATATGACAATCTGCCCCTCTGTATGGCGAAGACCCACTTGTCGCTCTCACACGATCCCAGCCTCAAGGGAGCTCCGACGGGATTCACCGTGCCCATCCGCGACATTCGAGCCTCCGTGGGGGCGGGGTTCTTGTACCCGCTTCTCGGAGAGATGCGCACCATGCCCGGCCTGCCCAGCGTTCCGGCCTTCATGAATGTTGATCTGGACGAGGACGGCCGGGTGGTGGGCTTGTTCTGATCCAGCCGGCGCCATCATAGCCTCTTCGAACTCAGCGCCGTCGTGGTTTGTCGGCGCTGAGCTTGTCTCCCGATCGAGATTGCACGGGCGCAGGGGAGGCTGATCCAGTCAGGGCTCGCTCCAGGCGGACCCCGGGAGCAAGGGATGTGTCTCAAGTTGGGGGCCGGTTCCGGTACCGATGCCAGGCCCACACCCGTCATGCTGAATGGAGCGCTCCTCAGCGGAGTGAAGCATCCCGTCCACGTGAGGCGAGACCCTTCGGTGCCCTCATGGTGACGGCTTCGAGGGCCTGGGAGCTGATCCTGCCCCGAAGATGAGACACACTCGGCGCAAGCGGGGACTAGCCGAGGGCTCGGGACGGCATTATAATACCATTCATGACATCTTTACTGCCCAGGGCCGTTGTCGGGAGCAATCGGAATAGGCTCTTCATTCACTTGGGAGGCTAAAGTGGCCGAGGAAAGAACCAAGGATACTGCCGCGGCGCAGATTCTCAAACGAGCGCGGGAGAGTGGGATCTCAACCGCCTTCTCCCGCGCTGAACAGACTCGTCCCTGTCCCATCGGTTCGACCGGCGTCTGTTGTCGTATGTGTGCTATGGGTCCGTGCCGTCTGGTGGGCAAGACTACCGTCGGCGTCTGCGGCGCCACCCTGGGAACGGTGGTGGCGCGCAACTTCGCCCGCATGGTGGCGGCCGGGGCTTCGGCCCACTCCGACCATGGCCGAGACATGGCCCTCACCCTCCTGGCCGTGGCGAGGGGGGAAGCCGAGGCCTACTCGGTGCGGGATGAGACCAAGCTGCGGGCCGTAGCCGCTGACTTGGGCATCAAGCACCAGGGCCGCGAGACCAAAGACGTGGCCGCGGAAGTGGCCCAAACCCTCCTGGCCGACTTTGGGCGGCAGTCGGGTGAGATCAACTATGTGGAGAGGGCCCCGGAGACGCGGCAGCGCCTCTGGCGAGACCTGGGCATCGCGCCCCGGGGCATTGACCGAGAGGTGGTGGAGGCCCTGCACCGCACTCACACCGGGGTGGATCAAGACGCTTCCAGTATCCTGAGGCACTCCCTGCGGGTGGCCCTCGGTGATGGCTGGGGCGGGTCCATGATCGGTACGGACATCAGCGACATCCTCTTCGGGACGCCCGGCCCGGTGACCTCAGCGGCCAACCTGGGGGTGCTGAGCGACGACGAGGTGAATATCGTCATCCACGGCCATGAGCCCACCCTCTCGGAGATGGTGGTGGTGGCCGCCCAGGACCCGGAGATGGTGGCTTACGCCAAGGAGAAAGGAGCGGCCGGCATCAACCTCTCGGGCATCTGCTGTAGCGCCAACGAGGTGCTGATGCGCCATGGTGTCGCTTCTGCCGGCAACTTCCTGCACCAGGAGTTGGCGGTGCTGACCGGGGCGGTGGAGCTGATGGTGGTGGATGTGCAGTGCATCATGGAAGGCTTAGCCACCCTGGCCGACAGCTTCCACACCACTCTGGTGACCACCTCCACCAAGGCTCACATCCGAGGGGCCACCCACGTGCAGTTCGATGAGCATCGGGCCTACGAGATCGCCAAGGATATCGTGCGCATGGCGATTGACAACTTCCCCAATCGGGGCGAGGTACACATACCCAGGGAGAAGGAGGGCCTGGTGGCCGGCTTCTCTCACGAGTATCTCAACTACATGCAGGGAGGCACCTTCCGGGGATCGTTCCGGCCACTGAACGATGCCATTGTCCAGGGCAGAATCCGGGGCGTGGCCGGGGTGGTGGGCTGCAACAATGCCTGCGTGCCCCAGGATGTGGCCATCACCGGTGTGATCGAGGAACTTATCGCCAAGGACGTCTTGGTGGTGGCCACCGGATGCGCCGCTATCGCCGGGGCCAAGTACGGTCTGCTCTCTCCCGAGGTCTGGGATAAGGTAGGGCCGAACCTGCGGGAGGTGTGCGAGGCTATCGGCGTGCCTCCGGTGCTGCACATGGGCTCCTGCGTGGATAACTCCCGCATCTTAACCGTGCTCACGCAGATGGTGAGCGAGGGCGGCCTGGGGGAGGACATCAGCGACCTTCCAGTGGCCGGGATTTGCCCGGAGTGGATGTCGGAGAAGGCCATCGCTATCGGCACCTATTTTGTAGCCTCGGGTCTGTACGTGGTGTTCGGGGTGCGGTCCCCGGTCTCGGGTAGCGACGAGGTGGTGGACATAATGATGAGGGAGTGGCCCCAGGAAGTTGGGGGCGCCCTGGAGTTCGAGCCCGACTATGAGAAGATCGTGGAGAAGGTCCTAGCCCAGATTGATGCCAAGCGGGAGGCCCTGGGCCTGGAGGAGTATCGTCCCGACCGCTACGGGGCCAGTGGAGACCAGCCGATGGAGGAGTGGCTTGCCATCCCCGCCGGCCAAAGAAGCCCATATAGCCGGAAGCCGGTGAGCTAGGCTGGACCGAGGAGCGAACAGGTCATGTCAAGGTACATCGCAACGAGAGCGATACGCGGCGCCAATGAGGTCGTGGCCGAGGCCCGGTCGGCTTTGGATCGGGCTCTGGCCGAGAAAGGGGCCGATACGACCGTATCCTTTCCCAACACCGCCTACTATCTTCCGGTGATCCTGGGATTCACCGGACGAGAGGTGTCCACCCTGGGTGAGCTGGGCCCGGTGCTGGACTACGCCGAGAGCCTTCTGAGCCCGATACCCACCGAGCGTCTGTGGCTGCCCTATCTGGGTGAGACTCTGGATTGCGGGGTGGCTACTCTCCTGGCGGAGGAGGCCATCGAGGCCATCC
>JBBQIE010000244.1:0-4718 GCA_038324625.1 Anaerolineae bacterium
ATCTCCTTCGACGTGCAGCCGGGCCAGACGGTGGCCTTCGTGGGCTCCACCGGCGCCGGCAAGACCTCCCTCATCAAGATCATGTCCCGCTTCTACGACGTCACCGGCGGAGCCATCCTCATTGACGGTCGCGACATCCGCGACGTCACCCTGGAATCCCTGCACCGCCAGATCGCCATCGTCCTCCAGGAGAACTTCCTTTTCTCCGGCAGTGTCCTCGACAACATCCGCTATGGGCGGCTGGACGCCTCCGAGGAAGAGGTGCAGGAGGCGGCCAAGGCTGTCGGCGCTCACGAGTTTATCAGTCAGTTGCCCTACGGCTACCACACCGAGGTCCAGGAAGGCGGGGCCATACTCTCCTCCGGCCAGCGGCAACTTATCGCCTTCGCCCGCGCCCTGCTGGCCAACCCTAGGATATTGATCCTGGACGAGGCCACCGCCAACATAGACACTCAGACGGAGAGGCTGATCCAGCAGGCCCTGCATCACCTCCTCCAGGGCCGCACCTCGTTCGTGATCGCTCACCGCCTCTCGACCATCGTCCAGTCCGACCGCATCGTGGTGGTCGAGCACGGGCACCTGGTCGAGACCGGCAGCCACCAGGAACTCCTGGCTCAAAGAGGACGCTACTACGAGCTCTACACCCTCCTCTATTCCCGGCAGCAACTGGAAGCCTCGACCCAGACCGCTTCCTAGCCAACTCGGAGACTTACGGAGCCGGACGTCTCGGCCAGTGGAAAGACGTCGCGAAATGAGGATAAGGTCGGGCGAGGGCAGGCATTACCGCGGAGCGGAGCTCAGTCAGGCTTTGGCATCGAGGATGGAACAGCGGTCTCGGAGAGCCGCGGCCACCGGCGAGAAGCTGTACCGGTGCAGCCGAGTCGGGCCCAGTCGAGCCAGGGCTTCCCGGTGCGAGGGAGTGCCATAGCCCTTGTTGCCGTCGAGGTCGTACTGGGGGAACTCCCGGGCCAGCTCACACACCAGGCGGTCCCGGGTCACTTTGGCCACCACCGAGGCGGCGGAGACACTTAGACAACGCGCATCGCCCCCGATGAGGGCACAGCCCCGATACCCCTTCGGCAGGGGCCCGATCCCATCCACGATCACCACGTCAGGAGCGGGGTCCAGTCCTGACAGGGCCTCAGACATGGCGCGAAGATTGGCCGGCACGATGCCGATCTCGTCGATCACCTCCGACGAGGCCAGCCCTACCGAGACCGCCACGGCTCGCGCGACGATGATGTCATGGAGTTCTTGGCGCCGCTGAGGGGCAAGCAGCTTCGAGTCCGTCAGGCCGGGAGCCAGGCTCGGGTCCCAATCAGGCGGCAATACCACCGCCGCTGCCACTACCGGGCCGAACAGCGCCCCACGCCCTACCTCGTCCACCCCGGCGATGCGCCGATATCCCTCGCACCACCAGGTGGCCTCCAGGGTCAAGTCCGGCAGGAGACGCCGTTCCACTCCCGGTCCGGCGTCTCTCATACCGCCGTGGCTATCGGAGCCTGGCTTTCTTCCCAACTCGGTCTCGCAGGAAGTAGAGCTGCTTGCGCCGGACCCTGGCCCGTCTGAGGACTTCGATCTCGGCTACCCGCGGCGAGTACAGGGGGAAGGTGCGCTCCACCCCTATACCGTGGCTGGCTATACGGCGAACCGTGGCCGACGGGCCGGCGGCGGTGTTGCGCATCCGGATCACCGTGCCCTGGAAAGGCTGCAGTCGCTCGCGCTCCCCCTCCACGATCATCACCTGCACCCGAACCGTGTCGCCGGTGCGGATCTCGGGCAGCTCTCTGTTCATCACCTGAGGCGATACCACCGACAACAGGTCGGTCATGGGGTCGTTCCTCCTCAATGTCTCTCACGAAAGGTGAATATAGCACGCGCACCGACCCCTAGGCAAGGCACTCAAGCCTGCTTGACATGATCCGATCGAGGGCGCTATTCTTCCGCCCGGTTCTGCACTGCATTCGCTTCTCCCACGGCAAAGAGGTGCCCTATGCCAACCGCAGTGACCTTCGGCGAGGCCATGATCCGGCTTTCACCTCCGAACTTCCTCCGTCTCGAGCAGACCACTTCCCTGGACATGACCGCCGGCGGGGCGGAGCTGAACGTGGCCGTCGCCCTCTCCCGCCTAGGCGTGTCCGCCGCCTGGGTGAGTCGCCTCCCGGCCAACGCCCTGGGGCACTTCTGCGCCAACAAGGCTCGGGAGCTGGGAGTGGACGTCTCCAAGGTGCTCTGGACGCCCGAGGATCGCATGGGCCTCTACTTCCTCGAGTTCGGCGCCGCCCCCCGAGCTAGCTCGGTTCTCTACGACCGGGCCGGGTCCGCCATCAGCCGCATTCAGCCCGGCTCGGTGGACTGGGCCAGTGTGCTGGAAGGCGCCCAGTGGTTCCATACCAGCGGCATCACCGCTGCCCTCTCCGACAGCTCTGACGAGGTCACCACCGAAGCGGTCCGAGCCGCCAAGCAGGCCGGCTGCACCGTGTCCTATGACCTGAACTACCGGGCCAAGCTCTGGTCGCAAGCCCGTGCCCGCGAGGTGCAGGTGCCCTTGATGGAGCACGTGGACGTGCTCTTCACCACCGAGGAGGACACTCAACGGGTCTTCGGCATCGAGGCCGAGAGCTATCAGAAAGTGGCCGAGCGCCTGACCCGTGAGTTCGGCTTCAGGGCGGTGATCATCACCCTCCGCGAGAACCTCTCCGTCTGGCGCAATCGCTGGTCCGCCCTGCTCTACACCGAGGGAGAGCACAACCAGGGGCCCAGCTATGAGGTCGAGATCGTGGACCGGGTGGGCGGCGGGGACTCTTGCAGCGCCGGGTACATCTACAAGACCTTGAGCGGCGCCTCCCCCCAGGACTGCATCAACTTCGCCGTGGCCTTCTCGGCCCTCAAGCATAGCATCTTCGGCGATTTCAACCTGGCGACCGAAGAGGAAGCCAATCGCCTGCTGGCCGGCGGAGGCCTTCGCATCACCCGCTGAATAGGCACGGCTTGGCCGTGTCTGAGGAGAAAACTGACTTGGACAAGCACCAGATAGCGGCCCGCATCCAAGAGGCCGGCGTCGTGGCCGTGGTTCGCCTCTCCGACGCCTCTCAGTTGACCGAGGTGGCCGATGCCATCCGGGCCGGTGGGGTGGACATCATCGAGTTCACCATGACCACCCCCGGGGCCCTGGACATCATCAGCGACTGCGCCGCCCGCTTCGGGAACGATGTCCTCTTGGGGGCGGGCACCGTCCTCGACGCTGAGACCGCCCGCGCCACCATCCTAGCCGGGGCCCAGTTCGTGGTCTCCCCCTGTACCGACTTCCGCACCATCGAGCTCTGCCATCGCTACGGCAAAGTGGTGATCCCGGGGGCCTTCACCCCCACCGAGATTCTGGCCGCCTGGCAGGCCGGCGCCGACTTCGTCAAGGTCTTCCCCGCCGGCGTCCTGGGGCCGGGCTACCTGAAGGATGTGCTGGCCCCCCTCCCCCAGGTGAAGCTGGTCCCCACCGGGGGTGTGGGCAAGGCCAACGCCGCCGAGTACATCAAGAGCGGCGCCGCCGCCATCGCCGTCGGGGGGGATCTGGTGAACAACCAGCTGGTGGCCGCCGGCGATTTCGCCCAGCTCACCGAGAATGCCCGCGTCCTCAAATCGGCCGTGCGCGATGGGCGAGACCGGTGACGGCATTTCAGGCACTTGATCCACTACCCGGAGACCACCATGAGTGACCAAGCCACTTCCGGCCGGGTAGCCGAGCGGGCTGCCGACCTGATGAATAACGGCTATGGCTGATCCAAGGCGGTGCTGCTCGCCGTGGGCGAGCATTTTGCCGGTCCCCTCCCCCCGGATGTGGTGCGGGCGGCGAGCGGGTTCCGGGGTGGAATGGGTTCCACCCGTGAGGAGCTATGCGGAGCCCTGGCCGGAGGGGTCATGGCCATCGGCTTGCTCCGAGGGCCTGAGGGCGCCGATGGGGATGACACCGACTACCGGGATCTGGTCCGGCGCTGGCGTGAGGCCTTCATCGCGCGCTTCGGCAATAGCCAGTGCCGGCCCATCTACGACGCCATGCAGGCCCCCGGCGGGCCCGGAACCTGCACCGGCGTTGCCGGCGCTGCCGCCGCCCTGCTAACCGAACTGATCGAAGCGGAAAGATCGAGCCGCGAGTAGAGCGAATAGAACCGAACCCGTCAGGAGGATGGACGATGAAGCTGGTGATGTTCTCTAAGCATCTGGCTCCCCTTTCCATAGAGGAAGCCGCGCGCCGGGTCGGCGAATTGGGTTTCGAGGGCCTGGACCTGACCGTCCGGTCCGGCGGGCACATCGAGCCCAAGGACGCCCTCGAGGCCCTCCCGGCCGCCGCCAAGCAGGTCCGGGACCTGGGATACGATATCCCCATGATCACTACCGACGTCATCAGCGCCGACCAGCCCTACGCCGACGAGGTCTTCCGCGCCGCCGGCGAATGCGGCATCCGCGATCTCAAGCTCGGCTACTGGCGCTACGAGGGCTTCGGCAACATGCGCCGCCAGATCGAGGAGGTCAAGGAACTGCTTGACGGGATATCCGCCCTGGCGGAGCGGTACCAGGTCCGCGCCAATCTCCACATCCACTCCTCCAACTTCATGACCGCCGATGCCGCCGTGGTCTGGCAACTGCTCCTCGGCCGCGATCCGGACCTCATGGGGGCCTACATAGACCCCGGGCATATGACCGTGGAGGGCGGGGCCGGGGGG
>JBBQIE010000245.1:0-4702 GCA_038324625.1 Anaerolineae bacterium
GCCCCCCTTTCGCGCCCTTCGCGATCCAAACGCCCTCACAGCTCGAACTCGGCGAACTCCCCCTCCTTATCCACCTCCGGATCCTCCCCCGGACGAGTGGGCTGGAAGTCCGCCCCCTGCACGATCTGAGCGAACCCGACCCCCGGGTTCTGGCGCAGCAGGTTCAGCACCGCCAAGAAGTCCCGCACTACTTCCCTCGGGGTGAGGAGTTCCTCCGCCCCCAGGCGATTGGCCACCTCCTGCATGAAGGCCTGGAGATCCTCCGACCCCAGGTCCGGGTCTTCCCCGTGATGGCGGCCGTACACCTCCAGCATCCGGGTCAATAGAAGGAAGAGTTCCTCGTTGGTGAGGGGCTGGAGGCGCACGATGGGGCCGGAGAGGTCCCGCAGCCCCTCGGCCACGAAGCGGCTCTGGGCCAGGCGGGAGCGCAGGGCCTCGTAGGAGTAGAGCCCCCGCCGGCCGTCCTCCAGGAACTGGGGCGTCCCCGCCAGCAGGATCCCCAGGTGCTCCGCCTTCCCCTGCATGGTGTCGTTGAACATGGCCAGGAGCTTCTCGTAATTCGCGTGCCGGGCGGTGGTGTGGGTGATCTTGTAGAGGTTCACTCCCTCATCCAACAGCACCAGCAGCCCCTTATACCCCACCCCGGCCACGAACCCGGCCAGGAGCTTCAGGTAGTCGTACCAGGTGTCGTCATCCACGATCACCCGCACCCCCAGGGCCCGGCGGGCGTCCGTCTTGGTGGCGAACTCCCCCCGCAACCAGCGGAGAGCGTTCTCCTTCTGCTCATCGTCCCCCGCCTGATAGCCCTGCCAATAGGCGGAGATCACCGAGGCGAAGTCGAAGCCGTGTACCAGTCCCTGCATCCCGGTGACCACGGCCACGATCTCCGCCTCCACCGCCTGGCCGAAGCCCGGGTCGCCCGGACGCAAGCCCTGGTCCCGCACCACCCGCGCCTGCACGTCCGAGATCCAGCGCTCCAAGATGGCCGCCAAGGCCCCCCCATCCGGCCGAGTGCGGGTGGAGAGGTTGTGCATCAGCTCCCGGTAGGTGGCCACCGCCTGCCCCTTGGAGCCGCCCAGCCGCCGTTCCGGGGAGAGGTCGGCGTCCGCCACCACGAAGCCCCGTTCCATGGCGTAGTTCCGCAGCAGTTGCAGCATGAAGCTCTTGCCGGAGCCGTACCGCCCCACGATGAAGCGGAAGGAGCCGCCCCCCTCCCCCACATTCTCCAGGTCCTGGAGGAGGGCCACGGTCTCGTCCTTCCGCCCCACGGCGATGTACTCCAGCCCCACCCGCGGCACCACCCCCGCGCCCAGGGAGTTGAGCAAGGCGGTGGAAATGCGCCGGGGTATCATCGTGGCCATACGGCTACTCCATTTAGGCGATCTTCAATCGGATGTCGGTTGGAGTGGAGCTACGGTTTCACGCGAGCTACGGTCTCACGCAAAGACGCGAAGGCGCAAAGAAAAACAAGGGAAGAAGGATAAGGAAAAGAACAAGACAAGAGGTTGATGTGCCTCTTAGCGGCTTGGCGTCTTTGCGTGAGATTCCCTTTCCCGTGAGATTCCCCCTCTCTCCACAACGTCAGCGGAGGTGGCTCACCAGGGCCGCCGCCGGGCCCCGATAGGCCTCCTCCAGGGCCGGCGGGTCGGAGGTGGTCTCGACGATGATATCCCCGATGGTGTCCAGGGCCAACTGGTTGAGCTGGTCCAGGAGCACCTCGGGCATGCCGGCCACCTCGCGGGAGAGGCGATCCAGGGACCCGGCCACGTCCTCGCCCTCCACCAGGATGCCGAGCACCCGTAGCCCGGTGTCGTCCAGGCAGGCGCCGAACTCCTCCCACTCCGGGGGTAGGCCGTTCCCGGCGACCGACTCTCTCCTGGGGGAGCGGACGGGGGTGGACGGGGGGTGGATCGGCGCCTCTGCCTCCGCCTCGGCCTCGGGGAGGTCGCCCAGGAGCAGGTCCCGGAGGGCGTCGGACTCGTCCTTCAGCTCTCGCACCCGCTCCAGGTCCACGGCCAGGGGCGGTGGGGGTGGGGGCGGCGGAGGCCGGAAACCCGCATCCACCACCTCGTCCACCAGCTCCTGGAGCGACGAGGGCAAGCCGGTCTGGAGGCGCCCCGGGGACTTGGTGGCCTTGCGGAGGCGGTTGTCGGTATACTTGAGCAGGTCGGTAAGCAAGTCTCTCAGCATTTGGCTTTGAGAGTACTGCTTGACCTGGGTGAGGATGATGCTCTCTCGAGGGCCCTCGTATCCGCTCTCGGCCAAGGGAAGCCTGATCAGGGGGTTGGGGCTATCCGGCCCGAGGAGGGCAAACACGCCCTCCCCCCTCGGCCCCGCGCGAAGGTGGCGGTCCACCGCCTCCAAGGCCCGCGGCATATATTCCTGCATGAGGTCCCCATGGCCATGCTGGTAGAGCCAACTGCCCTTGACGCTGTAGTCGCACAGTCGTTCTATTAGGCTCAACGGCATGTCCGCCAGGGAATGGCCGAGATAATGAGCCACCACCAGGTCCACCGTCTCCACCGCCGCCCCCAACTCCGCCGCCTCCGCGTAAATGGCCAGCGGGTCCTCCAGGCAGTGGTAGAGGGCGGCGTAATCCGCCAGCCAATCGGGAAGGCGATAGTCCAGATCCGGCAGCCGCTCTCGGTACTGAAGCCAGAGGGCCTTCAGCTGGGCGTAGCCGGCGGCGGGGCTCTCCACCCCCACCAGGTTCGCCAGCTCGGCGATGTGGAGATAGACGTAGACGGCGCCGGTGTCCGGGTACTCACCCCGACGTACCCTACCCCGCCAGTAGAAGTACCAGTCCAGTTGCTCCTCGGACAGGTGCTGGTATTGCAGGCGGCTGAAGCCGGCGCGGACGTAGTGTGCCGAGGGGCGGTCCTCATCCACCAGCTCGCGGGCCTCAGCCACAAAGGAAGCGTGCGCCATCCCGCCGTAGGGCTCGACCCACGAGCCGGCGTGGGGCGGACCCTGGAAGGGCGACACAATCGGCAGCGACCCCGTCCCGGGACCGGTCCCCACCGCGAACTCGATCGGGCGCCAGGGCGGTGGGCCGCTCGGCCCCAATCTCTTCGCCGGGGGCGCGGCAGCTTTCTGCTTGGGGTCCCGCAGCCCGAAGCGCCAGATGGCGCTGGTCCCGCTCTCGTCCTCATAGCCGAAGGCCCGCAGAACGGCATAGCGACTCAGATACCGCCGCTGGAACTCGGTGCCGTAGAAGAGGCCCAGGGTCAGGCGGCTCCGGGCGCTGAAGAGGGCGCCGGCGAACTGCGAGGTGCTGCCGCGGAGGAGCTTGTCCGCCCCCAGCAGGCAAATGATGTCCCAGAGGCCCAGGGACTCGCCGGCGTCCGTCACCGCCTTGGGGGTGGCCAGCACCATACCGGTGGCTCCGACATCCAAGGGGGCGTCCCGCTTGCCGCCGTGGAACCGTTGCCAGGGCCCGACCGCCGCCCCCTCGGTGAAGGCATCCAGCGATCGCCGCTGCCCTATGACCAGCACTCGGCCCTGGGGATAGTCGGCCAGGAAGGAGAGCAACTCCTTTCGGAAGAGGGGCGCCAGATCGTCGTCCCCCAGCAGGCCCCCGGGCAAGCCCCAGGCCCGCAGGTGGGCCAGGTGCCGGCGGCCCACTTCCTCGTAGGAGGCTCCTCCCACCGACCCCATCTGGCCGAACTCGATCTGCTTCCAGGGGCCGGGGACACGACGGACCTCTCGGGCCAGCACCTCCAGCGGGTCCAGGAGTACCGGCTCCAGGGAGGAGCCGCTCCGCAGGCGGCCGAAAGGGGCCAGGCCCGCCCAGGCCGCTCGTTCCACCGGGACCCACATCCCCTCCAGGCGGATGAACTCCTCGCCCGTGCCCAGCCGGCGGGAGACCTCGAGGGCGTCCAACCGCACCTTGCCCCCCACCAGGACCGGCACCGCCAGGGCCCGCCCGAGGCCCTGTTGCTCCCGACGCTGGACCTCCAGCACCAGGGAGACCTCGGGAGGCAGAATGGGATGATGGTACTGCATACCGATCCCGTCTATCAGCAGCTTGGCGGAGGCGCCCCCGAGGGCGGTCAGGAAGCGGGGCAACTCCTGGCCTTCGAGGCGAAAGACCTCATCGCCGCCGCGGACGGACTCCGGCAGGCGGTCGGGGTGAATCCCCGGGCGCACGGCGTCCCCCACCAGGGCCCAGCCGGGCAGGGAGGAGATGTCGCCCACGACCTCACCGGGAGGGACCAGCCATTTCACCTTCAGGGTGGCCTCATCCTCGTCGGCAGCGAGGGCGGTGAGGCTCAGGGCCGGCTTGGGGGACCACTTGAGCTCGGAGGTGAAAGGCAGGCCGCGGTTGGCCCAATCACGGGCTGCCTTGGTCAGCAGGCGACGCAGGTCCGGGCCCATACCCGGTCCCGGCCGCAGGAAGGCGTCGTCCTCTTCCTTGACGCCGGGGACCTGCCAGTAGTAGTCGTCGCTGATGAACCAGCCTTCCGCCAGGTATCGAGCCCCGTGGGTCGGTCGGGGCACTATCTCCCCGATCTCATCCGACCAGACGAACTCCACCCTGAAGTTGGGGGGCGGGTTCAGGCAGCGCAGGCGCTCTACCTCGGGAGCGACCTCGATCTCCAGGCCGGGGGCGCGGGCCTGATCCAGGATCTCCCGCACCCGCGAGAGGGCGCCCAGGGGGACGATGGCCCGGCTGCCCTCCTCTACCACCAGCGGACGAAGG
>JBBQIE010000246.1:0-4699 GCA_038324625.1 Anaerolineae bacterium
CTCAGTACTCCACGTAGTCTCGGCCGGCGAAGCGGTATTGCAGGGCTGACACCAGAGCCAGAATGATGGCGAGGATCACGCCTATGGCGCTGGCTCGGCTGAAGTTCAACATCTGGAAAGCGTAGGTGTACAGCAGATACACCGCCGTCTCTGTGGCATGATAGGGTCCGCCGGAGGTCATGACGTAGATCGAGTTGAACACCTGGAAAGACCCGATCGTTCCCATGATAAGCAGGTAGAGAATGGTTGGTCGAAGCAAGGGAACGGTAACATGCCGGAACTCGTGCCAGCGATTGGCGCCGTCCACTCGGGCCGACTCGTAGAGGGGTTCGGGAATACTTCCCATTGATGCCGTGAGCAACACGATGGAGGCGCCCTGGCCGGTGGCGACGGCCATCAAGATGAGCGAGGGCATGGCCGTCTTCGGGCTGCGCAGCCACAGGAGCGGCTCCAACCCTACCAACTGAAAGAGCCAGTTGAGCATGCCGTAGACCGGGTCAAACATCCACAGCCAGACCAATGCCATGACCACGCCGGAAACCACCATGGGGAGGTAGAAGGCCGCCTTATAGAACATCTGAGTGCGTCGGCCTAGGCTGAAGATCAGTTGCGAGAGCACCAGCGATAACGCGATCCCGATCGGCACCACACCCATGGCATAGGTAAGCGTGTTGAGCATGGAATGCCAGAACAGGTCGTCGCTGAGGGTGGCCGCGTAGTTGGCGAAGCCGACGAACGGCGCGCCGCGGGGCCCATAGCGGACCAAGCTTATCCAGAAGGCACCACCCACCGTGAGAATGCGAAAGATGAGGATGATTGCTAGGGGAAGGGCAAGAAGCAGATAGGCCTCTTTGTGGCGGCGCCAAGTCTCAGTGATGGCGGAGAACATAACGGTGTCCCTCCGAAGCGTGACCCCGAGCGTGACGCCGGGAGGATGAGGCACTTGCCCCATCCTCCCGGGTGTGTGATTGACAGTAGCTAGCGGTCTCCCTAAGCGCTCTTGAGTTCCGCGATAAGATCGTTGCAGCGCTCCTGGGCCTCAACCAGGGCCTCTTTCGGGGTACGCTCACCCGAGAGCACCGCCTGCCACATCGGGTTCAGATACTGATTGCAGGCATCGTAGTAGGGGCTCAGGGTGTCTATGTGGCCGAAGTTCATGGCCTTGAGGGCATAGAGCATGAAGTCGTCGCCCTCGAAGACATCCGAGCTTGACTGACGACACGGCAATAAGTTGGCTGCCAGGGGGGCCTTGGCGTTCTCCTTGTTGGTGATGAAGTCAATGAACTTCGCCGTAATGGCTTTCTCCGCATCGGTTCCGGTATCGAACTGCCCGTAGCCCATGAATACGGTGTAAACGGATGGCCGTATGTCCGGCAGTTTGGAGGGGAACATGATGGGATAAATCTCAATCGCATCCGGATTGGGAATGGTGCCGTCCTCTTTAGCCATGGTGATGGCTCGGGAAGAACCGTGGCTGCCGATCATCATCGCCAGACGCCCCTGGTAGAACATGTTGTTGACATCGGTGCCCTGTAGGCCCGCGGACCCGGGTGGCATGACGTTGTACTTGCTCTGCATGTCAGCCACGAATTGCAGGCCCTGCTCGCATTCGGGGCTGTCTATCACGCAGGTCTCGCCGCTTTCGTCGAATACGCTCCCACCGTAACCCCATAGAAAGGAGTCCACCCAGAAGTGCGCGGCGGAATGAGCGAAATGCGAGGTGTAGGCGAAGACCTGCTCCCCGCTGTCCCTCGTGAAGGTAGTGGCCAAAGCGGCCTCGAGGAACTGCTCATAGTCCCACAGTCGGTCGCCCTCGGTTGGGATCAGGTCCTCTATACCGCGCTCCTGGAAGATGGCGCGGTTCACCAGCAGGAAGCGGCTGCCGGCCAGCCAGGGTCGGTACCAGAGCTTGCCCTCCGCGCTACCGGCTTGGAGCGCTCCCGGGAAGAAGTCTTCCTGGTCCTCGCCCGACAGTTCCACCGGTAACATGGCGCCTACCCGCGCGAACTTGAGGATGACGGGGCCATCCTCTAGGAAGAGATGGGGTCTGCCCGCACCGGTGGTGGCCGCCACCGTGAGCTTATTGCGCCCCTCCTCCCAGGTCAGTAGCTCTACGTTGGCCTTGAACCCCGGGTTGTCCTGAGCGAACTGCTCCGCGGCCCAGTTGGGCCAGTCGGCGGGGGTGTAGTCAGCTCGCTTGGGATCATCTTGGGACAGGCCAACAGTCTCTTGCCCCGTCACTCCTTCCCACATCGGGTATTCCCACCACTGCACGGTCACCTCGCTGGCGGCCTCAACCCGTTCTTGTGAGCTGGAGTCAGCTGGCCCGGCGGCAGGGGTGGCTCCACAGGCCGCGAGAGCCGCCGCGCCTGCCAACCCCCCCATGTAGCCCAGAAACTGCCGTCTGCGCATCTCCCTCTTGGTCATCTGGCCTCTCCTTGTGTAGAGCGATCTACGAGCAATACGTGCGATGGACTCTGTAAAAAGGTTAGGATGAAGCGATGCGACTGTCAAGCCGAAAGAGGCAAGATAACCTGCCCCAGCTTGGTCGGTGACGAGGAAACACCGGAACTTGGATGCTCTGATCTGACAGAATGTCTTGTCCGAGGAAGCCCCGCCCGTGGGCATGCGGGTTCTGTGACCAGCCGCACTCGATCCTGGCGGCCTCCGCGCTCCTCCTAGGACCGATGCCCGTCCGGCGGTACAATGCCCCGGCACCCATTCCGCCGACGCCGGAGTACACATGCTGGAAGGTGATCCCCGAGGCCACGTCTCTCCTTACTCCCCGCGACCGTTGGGAAGATGAGCCTGCCCTGTGCCGGGCTGCTCTGTCCCGTCTGCCGGGAGGGCCTCGAGCCTGAGGCCGAGGCTCTGCTCTGTCCAAACCGACACGCCTTCGACGTGGCTCGGGAGGGCTACGTCAACCTGCTCCTGAGCCGTCGCTCCCGGGCCATCACCGGCGACAGCGGGGAGATGCTCCGAGCTCGGCGCGCCTTCCTGGGGGCCGGGCACTACCGCCCCCTGTCCGAGGCGGTGGGCGACCTCGTTCTTCAACACCTGAAGGCCCGTCAGGCATCCCCAGAGCCGCCTCGCATCCTGGATGTCGGCTGCGGCGAGGGCCACTATCTAGCCCAGTTGCGCCGGCACCTGGAGGGGGCCGGCGGGAACGACGAGGTCCGCTACCTCGGCATGGACGTCTCCAAGGAGGCGGTGCGGATGGCGGCCCGGGCCAACCCCGGCGCCTGCCTCTTCGTGGCCGACGTCAACCGCCCCTGGCTCCTCGCCGACGGCTCGATGGCGATTCTGCTCGACCTCTTCGCCCCCCGGAACCCCGCCGAGTTCGCCCGAGTCTGCGCCCCCGGGGGGCTACTCCTGGTGGCCATCCCCACCCCCGAGCACCTGGCGGAACCGCGGGCCCGTTTCGGCCTTTTGGACATCGAGCCGGACAAGCGGGAGCACCTCCTGGCCCAACTGGAGCCGGGGTTCGCCCTGGTGAAAGAGCGAGTCATCCAGTACCGATTGGAGCTGGACGGGGAGTCGCTGACCCACCTGCTCTCCATGACCCCCAGCTACTGGCACTTGCCTCCGGAGATCATCGCCTCCGCCCGCGAGGAGAAGCGCCTCTCGGTTGGGATCGGGTTCCGCCTCCTGGCGTTCGCGAGTAAGAAGTGACTTCAGGGCTGGAGCGTGAGGCCCTGCCCGTCCCGCCGGCCGGGTGCCATCTCGACCCTGGGCGGCTGCCTCTCTCGCGTCCTCTGGATTTTCGTATGTGCATTCGTATATACTGTGTTAGAATCGCACCTGAGTAAGCCGTCACTCATGATGGTTACGGCCTTCCGGTTCCGGGCCCACGGATACCCAGGAGGCACTTGGGAATCCGTGGGGATGAGGGCCGATGTCGGGGGAGAAGCATACTCCATACTATGAGTGCGTCGAGGCTCTTCGAGAGCCCGGTTGTGCCATTTGCCGGCTCCGCGACAAGGCGGTGGCCCGATACTTGGAAGCCATCATCTACGAGTCGGTCAACGACCCCCGGGTGCGGGAGCGCCTCCAGGCCAGCCAAGGGTTCTGCCGGCAACATGCCTGGCAACTGCGGCGGCGAGGCGGAGCCCTGGGCATCGGCATAATCTACCGGGATGTAGTCCGCGATGCACTTGCAGCCCTGGAGAATGCTGAGTATAAGGGAACCGGACGGTTATCCCCCAAGAGTGTAAGGGAATTACTGGATAGAGAGAGACCGGCTTCGGCCACCACGGCTCTGGTTAGTGAGCTGACGGCGACCGACCGGTGCCCGGCCTGCACGGTGCAGGCCGAGGCCGAGCGGCGATACGTGGACGTGCTGCTCGAATACCTGGAGGATGCGGAGGTGCGGGCCGGACTCGAGGAGGGGGACGGCCCCTGTATTCCGCACCTGCGTCTCAGTCTGGAACGACTTCGGAACGAGGGTGACTTTCGCCTGCTGCTGGCTTCCTGCCGGAGGGGGTTGTCTCGCTTGCTCGCCGATCTCGACGAGATGATCAGGCGCCATGACTACCGCTTCGAGGGAGACCTGGGCGGCGTCGGTGACGCTTGGATCAAGGCCGTGGCCAAGGTCGCCGGCAACGAGGGGCCCTGAGGCGCCTGTGCCCCGAGGCCCGGCCTGAACCCATGGCTGTGATCGGAGGGGCGAGTCGCCACCGGGCACGTCATGAGCCGCAAC
>JBBQIE010000247.1:0-4686 GCA_038324625.1 Anaerolineae bacterium
GCTGAAACGTCTCTGCCCCCAGACTGGAATGCGCCCCATGCCACAGCAGACCCTAAAGGTCTTCGAGACCTTTAGGGTCTATAGCGCCAGCAGAGGCTCCTCGATCAGCTCCTTGACCGTCTGGAGGAAACGAGCGGCCGGAGCCCCGTCCACCACCCGATGGTCCACCGTCAGGCTGAGGATCACGATGGGCCGAGCCACGATCTGCCCTTGCCGGACCACGGCCCGCTCGGCGATCTGCCCCACCCCCAGGATGGCCGCCTCGGGCACGTTGATGATGGGTGTGAAGGCATCCACGCCGTACATTCCCAGGTTAGAGATGGTGAAAGTCCCCCCGCTCATGTCGTCCGGGGTCAGTTGCCCGGTTCGCGCCCGGACCACCAGGTCCCCGGTGCGTTCGACGATCCCCGCCAGGGTGAGGGCCCCGGCATCCCGCACCACCGGGACCACCAGGCCCCTCTCGGTATCCACCGCCAGGCCGATGTTTGCCTGCCGGTAGCGCGCGATCTCCTCGCCCTCCAACCGGGCGTTGACCTCCGGGTGTTGAGCCAGGGCCCGGGCCAGCAGGCGGATCAGCAGGTCATTGTAGGTGGGCACCCGGCCACCCTCACCGGCCCGGCGCTTGAGCGATTCCCGCCAGGCCATGAGGGACCCCGCCTCCGCCTCAGTGGTGAGGGTGAAGGCAGCGGTGGTGTGGGCGCTTTCCGCCATCTTGGCGGCGATCCGAGCCCGGATGCCGGCCATGGGGATGCGCTCCGCCTCCGGTTCCGGCGCCGCGATAGTTGGGACGGCCACGGGAGCGCCCAATCCCTGCACGTCCTCCAAAGTCAGGCGAGTGGAACCCTCGGGAAGCGCCAGCGTCGCCGGGTCCAGCCCCAGACGCTCCGCCTCGGCCCGCGCCGCCGGGGTCATCGGCGGCACTCGTTCCAGGTAGGCCCGAACGTCCGCCTCCACGATTCGGCCGTCGGGGCCACTCCCCGACAACCCTTCCACCTCGATCCCTTCCAGGCGGGCCAACCGCCGGGCCCGAGGAGAGGCGAAGACCCGCCCGCGCTCGGAAGCCGTCTCCTCCACGACTTTCGCGGCGACCGGGGTCGGCCGCGAAGGCGCCGCCGGCTCCACTTTCGCCGCCGGAGTCCCCTTGGCGGCAGTGGGCGCGACGGCCACTGCCTGTATGGCGGAGATGTCCTCGTCAGCGGCTCCAATCACCCCCACCGGGGTGAGAATGGGCGCCGTGCCCCCCTTGGGCACCAGTATCCGCCGCAACAGCCCCGTCGCCGGGGCGTTCACGTCCAGCACCGCCTTGTCGGACTCGACCTGGAATAGGGCATCACCGCGCCGCACCGGCTGGCCCTCTTCCACCAGCCACTCGGTGATGACTCCCGTCTCCATCGTCTGCCCCAGTTTGGGCATGATCACTTCCGTCGCCATTCTGCCCCCTACCGAAGGACCTTGCGCACTGCCGCCGCTATCCGGCCGGCATCCGGGATGGCCGCATCCTCGAGCGACTCCGACATGGGCACCGGCACGTCGGCGCCGCAGACCCTCTCCACCGGCGCGTCCAGCCAGTCGAAGGCCGCCTCGTTGATGAGAGTCACCAGCTCACTGGTGAAGGCCCCCGTTTTGTAGGCCTCGGTGACCACCACCACCCTCCCGGTCTTCTTGACCGATTCCACGATGGTATTCAGGTCCAGCGGCTTGAGGGTGCGCGGGTCAATCACCTCGACACTGATACCTTCTTCCGCCAAGGCATCGGCCGCCTCCAGGGCGGTCAGTAACATGCGCGAGTAGGCGATCACGGTGGCATCCGTGCCCTCTCGCTTCACATCCGCCACCCCGAGAGGGATGATGTAGTCCTCCTCCGGAACCGGTCCTTTGCTCCGATAGAGCATCTTGTGCTCGATGAACATCACCGGGTTGTTGTCCCGGATGGCGGCCTTGAGCAGCCCCTTGGCGTCGTAGGGCGTGGAGGGCATGACCACGTAGATGCCCGGGAAGTGAGTCCACAGGGCCTCCAGACTCTGGGAGTGGTGGGCGGCGATGCTGCGGCCGGCCCCACCCTCGGTGCGGACCACCAGGGGCACCGAGGTCTTGCCCCCGAACATGTAGCGGTTCTTGGCTCCCTGGTTGGCCAGTTGGTCCATGGCCAGGGGGGTGAAGTCCACGTACATTATCTCCACCACCGGGCGCATCCCGGACATGGCCGCCCCCACCCCGGCGCCGGCGATGGCCGCCTCGGAGATGGGGGTGTCCCGCACCCGCTCCGCCCCAAACTCGTCGTAGAGCCCCTTGGTGACGGCGTAGGCGCCCCCGTACAGGCCCACGTCCTCGCCCATGATGAAGACCCGCTCGTCCCGCTTCATCTCTTCCCGCAGGGCCTCGTTCAGGGCTTGGCCGTAGGTGATGACCCTCTCGATCTTCCCCTCTCGCATGGCGGAGCGCAGTTCCGCATCCCGCCGCACCACCTCGGGGGCGTACTCCGTGGGGGCATAGACGTCGTCGTATAGCTCGTCCGCCGAGGGCATGGGGCTGGCCAAGGCGAACTCCACCGCCTTCTCCAGGGCCGCCTCCGCTCGACGCTCGACCTCGTCAATCTCCTCCTGGGTGGCGATCTCCTGCTCCAGCAGGAAAGCCTCGAACCGCTTGATGGGGTCGCGGCCGCGCCAGGCTGCTTCCTCGTCCTTGGTGCGGTAGGCTCGGGGGTCGCTGCGGGAGTGACCGTAGTAGCGGTAGGTCTTAGCCTCGATCAGGCTGGGCCCCTCACCCTTGCGGGCCCGCTCCACCGCCAAGGCCACCGCCTCCCGCACCGCCAGCACATCCATCCCATCCACGATCACCCCGGGCATGTCGTAGGCGCTGGCCCGATGGGCCACGTCCGGGCAGTTGGAGGCGTCGCAGAAGGGCACCGACATGCCGTAAAGGTTGTTCTCGCAGATGTAGACCACCGGCAGGCCCCAGGTGGAGGCCATGTTCAGCGACTCGTGGAAGTTGCCGGTGTTGGAGGCGCCGTCGCCGAAGAAGCAGAGCACCACTTGGTCCGTGCCCCGCATCTTCACCGACAGCCCGGCGCCGGTGGCCACGGGGATGTTGCCACCCACGATGCCGGTGGCCCCTAGGTTCCCCTTGGAGACATCGGCGATGTGCATGGAGCCGCCCCGGCCCCGGCAGTACCCGGTGGCCCGTCCGCAGAGCTCGGCCA
Source organism: Anaerolineae bacterium (assembly GCA_038324625.1). GTDB lineage: Bacteria > Chloroflexota > Anaerolineae > DRVO01 > DRVO01 > JBBQIE01. Next base: position 3,200 of record JBBQIE010000247.1, read on the forward strand.
TCATCCGGTCCAAATGTTCCTGCTTGGCCTCCAGGCCCTTGGCGTGCTTGTCCCCGTGGGCATGGCAATGGCCGTGACCCCGGTGGGTGCTGGTGATGAAGTCGTCCTCGCGGATGGCGGACATGGCCCCCACCGCCACCGCCTCCTCGCCGGCGTAAAGGTGCGAGGCCCCCTTGATGATGTCCCGACCGAGCAGGTCGTAGACGGTGTCCTCGAAGACTCGTATCTCGCACATCTGGCGGAGCAAGGCCAGAAGCTCATCCTTCTCCGGCAGGGCCACGCTGGTAGCGTCGAAATCCACGGTCGCGTCAGTCATATCGAGATCCTCCTATGGTCACTCACCGGCTCCGGGGAGCTCAGGCCACTCTCCCCGGGCCAGAACCTCGTAGCGCTCCACGATCAACCGGCTCAACTCAGAGCCGGGCTCTATACCGCTGATCTCCCGCAGCACCTCGGCCACCGGCCGGGACCGGATCATCGCCTGCAACCTCTGGGCGCTCTCGTCTTCCGCGGGATCGAACAAGAGGGCGGCGGCGATTCCCCAAGCCAGCGAGTCCGGTCGCGCCCCGGTCTCGATTACCAAGTTAGCCGCCCCCACCAGCCGGTCATTGGCGCTCAGCTTGCGGATCGGATCCCGCCCCAGGCGAAATACCGTGTCGCCCAAGCGGCGGTTCCGGAACCGTTGCATCAGGTCGTCCACGTGCTCATACTGCTCCGCCGGGCTCAGCCCGTGTTTCCGGATGAGGGCCTCGCTGGACTCGGCCAGGGCCTGTTCCGTCAACCCTTCGACCAGGGCATCCTGAAGGGCCTCGTAGCCGTACTGGTAGCCGCTGAGATAGCCGAGATAGGCGATCATAGCATGGCCGGCGTTGTGGGTGTAGAGCTTCTGGTCCACGTAGGCCTCGAAGTGATCGTGCGGCTCCATACCCACGATGTTCGGGATCTCCCCCTTGAAGCGGGCCCGGTTGACCGGGAGGACTTTGTAGGGCTCGGCAGCGATGTACCCCGGTCGCTCGGCGCTCACCTCCGGGGGGATCAAGGGCACCATCCGCCCGATCACCGCGTCCACCAGGCCCACTCGTTCCTCCAAGTAGCGGATGCCCTCCGGTGACAGGTGCTGCCGGAGCATGTCGGCGAAGATATCCGGGGCGTTCTTCAGGTTCTCGCAGACGATGATGTTCAGAGGCCCGGCATCCTCCCGGCAGCGCCGCTCCAGCCCGGCGGCGATGGTCGGGGCCAGCTTCGGCAGAGCCCCCACCCCCACGGAGGTGGCGGCCAGGTCGCACTCGGCCACGGCGGCCGCCACCGCCTCTCGATCGCTCGCCAGAACGGCGGAGACTCCCTCGACCAGGATCTCCTCGCTGTTCTCGTCCGTCACCAGGTCCAGGGTGTAGCTTCCCTCCCGAGCCAACCATTTCACAAGGGGCTCCACCACATCCACGAAGAGCACCCGATAGCCGGACTCAGAGAACAAATGGCCCAGAAAA
>JBBQIE010000248.1:0-4661 GCA_038324625.1 Anaerolineae bacterium
CCAGCCTGCAACAGTCCAAGCATATGACCACCGGCGACGGCGGGGTCACCATCACCAACCGGGAGGACCTGGCCGAGCGGATGATGCTCTTCCGCGACAAGGGCTGGACCCGCAAGCCCGGCTGGGGGGCCCGCACCTACGCCTTCCTGGCCCCCAACTACCGCATGACCGAGCTCCAGGGGGCGGTGGGCCTGGCCCAGCTCCAGAAAGTGGGGGACGTGGTCCGCAAGCGCCACGAATTGGGGGACTATCTCACCGAGCTCATCTCCGACATCGAGGGCCTGGAGCCAGCGCCGGTGACCCCGGGGGGCAAGCACAGCTACTGGTTCTACCCCCTGCGACTCACCGCCTGGGACCGAGAGGCCTTCGCCAAGGCCCTCACCGCCGAGGGGGTCTCGGCCTCCGCCGGGTATATCGGGGAGCCCATCTATATGTGCATGGAGGCCCTGGCCGGGAAGAAGACCTTCGGCAAGTCTCAGCATCCCCTCGACGGCTGCCACGGCGGTCGCGAGATCGAGTACGTCAAGGGCATGTGCCCCCGCACCGAGGACGCCCTGCAGCACATGGTCACCGTGGGCCTGAACGAGAACTTCGGCCGCAAGGACATCGAGGACATGGCCGGGGTCATCCACAAGGTAGCCGACGGGCTGGCCACCGAGGAGGCCTGATGGGCGCCAAGATCGCGGTCGGCAGCGGGCGGGTAGACATCACTCCCCCGCTAACCATCCCCTACCTGGCCTACCTGCCCCGGCAGGAGTACTTCCAGGGGGTACACGACCCCCTCTACGCCAAGGCCCTGGTCTTCGGTGATGGCGACGAGAGCCTGGCCCTGATTTGCGCCGACGCCATCGGTTTCGGCAACCACATCCTCGGGCCGGGCCGTCACTTCACCGACGAGCTTCGGGACCGAGTCCAGGAGCGCTGCGGCATCCGGCCCGGCCACCTCATGCTAGCCACCACCCACGCCCACTCCACCCCGGAGACTCTGGGTATCACCCGGCTCCTGGACGCCCCCGCCGCCGCCTACTGGCTGGATACCCTCCTGGACCAACTGGCCTCCGCGGTGGCCCTGGCCGCCGCCGACCGGCGCCCCTGCACCTTGAAGGTAGGCAGCAACGAGTTGCTCGGCGTCGGTCACAACCGGCGCCAGGGCTGGCGGGACCTCACCCTGGAGGAGCAGGTGGCCCAGGGCCGGCTGGATCCCGAGCTGCAAGTGCTCCTCTGCCAGGACGAGGAGGGCGCCGCCCGGGCGGCCCTGGTCAACTTCCAGACCCACCCGGTGACGGTCCAGGTCCAGCCCCTGGTCTCCGCCGACTACCCGGGGGCGGCCATGTCCCGCTTGGAGAGGGATCTGCCCGGCTGCACCGCCCTGTTCATGCAAGGGGCGGCGGGCAACATCAACCCCCTCCGCGACACCAGCAACTTCCGGGACGTCGAGCTCTACGGGATGATGGTGGCGGGCGAGACCCTGAAGGTGGTGGGCCGGCTCCTGGGGGACGAGGCCGCCGCCATCGAAGACGTCACCCTGGGAGCCACGAGCCGGCGAGTGACCATCCCCGCCCGCCCTCTGCCGGACCGGGCCGAGATCGAGGCCAAGCTGACCCGGGCTCGACTGGAGGAGACGACGGCGGAGGACGCCGAGGCCCGCTGGAAGGCCGGCCGTCAGGCGCAGGTCCTCAGCGAGGCCCTGGACCTAATCGAGCGCTACAGCCGGCCCCAGGAAGCCGAGGTCCAGGCCCTGCGCCTAGGTGACCTGGCCGTGGCCGGGTTGCCGGCCGAAGTCTTCACCGAATGGGGCCTGCGCCTCAAGCGGGAGTCCGTGGCCCCCCATACCTTCGTCTCTGAGTTGACCAACGGCTGGGTGGGCTACCTGCTCAACCCCGGCGGTTTCGCCGAGGGGGGCTACGAGGCCGCTCCCGGCACCTGGACCCAAACCAACGAGGAAGGAGGTGCCCTACTGACCGAGACGGCTCTGGATCTGATCCGCACCCTCTGGTGAGGGACTCGCCGATCGGCGCCCGGGCCTCGGACGCTCCCAGCGGCCTCCGGTCGCCATCACGCACACTACTGAGGAGAGACAGCATGGCTACGAAGTTGAGCCGGCGGAGATTCCTGGTTAGCGCGAGCATGCTCGGTGGTTCGGCGGTGCTGGCCGCTTGTGCCGGCGCCACCGCCACTACCGCCCCCGTCGGTGAAGCCACCGCGGCACCGGCAGAGGCCACCAGCGCCCCCGCCGCCGCCGGGGCCACCGTCAAGGTGGACTACTGGCAGTACATGACCGACATGGAGGAGATCGAGACCCCCATCCTCAATGCCTTCACGGATGCCAACCCCGGGATCGAGCTGACCTGGCAGTACGTTCCGTGGCAGCAGTACTGGGAGAAGCTCAACGCCACCCTGGCGGCGGGCAATCCCCCCGACGTGTGGAACACCGCTCCCACCTTCTACTTCGAGTACATCCTCCGCAACCAGTTGACCGACATTACCGACCTGTTCAAGCAGAACGTGGATCCCGATACCTTCTATACCACCGCTCTCAGCGGCTACGACCTGGAGGAGAAGTACTACGGTATCCCCCGCAACTTGGTCACCACGGTGTGCTTCTTCAACCAGACCCTCTTTGAAGAAGCCGGGATCGAACCCCCACCCCTGGACGGCAACTGGACCTGGGACGACTACCTGGAGAAGGCCCAGGGCATCGTGGACTTCCACAACACCGGAGACAAGATCACCACCTGGGGCGGCGGCACCGTCCAGAGCGTGGGATGGCTCAACATCTTCATGAAGGGCAACGGGGGCGACCCCTTCATGGGCACCTTCCGCCGTGACCTGCAGGACGTGGAGTGCGACTACACCGAGGAGCAGTCCTGCAACACGGTGGCCTTCATGTCCGGGCTCATCAACGACGCCAAGGTGGCCCCGCCGGCGGGCGAGTTCGAGGGCCAGGGCGACGCCCTGCTCACCGGCAGGCTGGCCATGAACTGGAGCCTCAACTGGGGGGTCAATACCTACAAGGACGCCCCCTTCGAGTGGAACCTGACCCAGGTGCCCCAAGGATCGGCCCTGCCTCTCACCTATGGCGGCGCCGACGGTCTGGTGCTCTCTCAGGCCAGCAAGGTCAAGAACGAGTCCTGGGACCTGATCCTGTGGCTGATAGACCCCGTCACCGGGGGCGACTTCCTCACCCAGAGCGGCGCCATGCCGGTGCTCAAGGACCAGGCGGTGCTGGACGAGTACCTGGGTCGACACCCGGAGAAGAACCTGCAGGCCTTCCTCGATGCCGCCGAAGTGGCGGACAATTACTTCTGCCTGGGCTACAGCGAGCTCAACAAGGCCATTGACGACGAATTCGCCAACGTCTACCTAGGGAACCTGGCCGTCGCCGAGGGCTGCACCAAGGCCACCGCCGCCGGGAACGAGGCCATCCAGCGCATCCACCAGCAGTATCAGGAAGCGATCGGCGGGTAGCAGTCACGGAAGGATACGGGCGGCCATGGCCGCCCGTATCCCGCCACCAGTGCCACGGGAGTATCATTGATGGCAGACGCCCAGGTGACCACCGCCGCGTGGGGTCGGGCAAGCTCACGCCGGCGGCGCAAATGGCTGCACACCCTCTCCTGCTACGCCTACATCACCCCCTTGCTCCTGAACCTCATCTTGCTCAGCGCCGGGCCGGTGCTCTACTCGCTCTTCATCAGCTTCACCAACTGGCAGATCGTCCTGCCCCCGGTCTGGGTGGGGTTGCGCAACTACACCGAGCAGTTCTCCTCACCCACCTTCTGGACGGTGATGGGGAACACCTTCTACTACACCGTGGGATACGTCCCCCTGAGCATGATCGTGGCCCTGGCCATGGCCATCTTCGTCAACCAGAAGCTGCCCGGGATATCCCTATTTCGCTCCCTCTACTTCCTGCCCGTGGTCTCCTCGGGAGTGGCAGTGGCCCTGGTGTGGGGCTGGATCTACCATCCCACCTTCGGGGTGCTGAACTGGCTCCTGGACGCCTCCCTGGGGGTGCAGGGGCCTCGCTGGCTAAGCGACCCCAAGTGGGCCATGCCCGCCCTCATCATCCTGGGGGTCTGGCGGGGGATGGGCTCCAGCATGATCATCTTCCTGGCCGGATTGCAGGGGGTGCCCCAGGAACTGTACGAGGCGGCGCGGATGGACGGCGCCGGGCGGCTGCGAGAGATACGCAGCATCACCCTGCCCATGCTCACCCCCACCATCTTCTTCGTTCTCATAACTTCCGTCATCGGCTCCTTCCAGGTCTGGGAAGCCACCTACTTGCTCACTCAAGGGGGGCCGGCCAAGGCGACGCTGACCATCTCCTATTACATCTTCCAGAACGCCTTCGAGTGGTTCCACATGGGGATCGGGGCGGCCTTGGCCTACATCCTGTTCTTCATCGTGGCCATCATCACCTTCATCCAGTTCCGTCTCCAGCGCCGCTGGGTGTTCTACCGCTAGAAGGGGAACCTAACCCCCCAGGCGCCAGGCAGTAGCCTGGCTATTCCCCCTTCCCTGCGAAGTAAGGGGGAGCCCGAGTCACCCCTCCCTTTTCAGGGGAGGGGCTGGGGGAGAGGTTCCCCTCCTACCGGTAGAACACCCAGCGGCGCTGTAGGCGGAACTGGATGAAGGTGATGATGGCCACGATGAAGAAC
>JBBQIE010000249.1:0-4652 GCA_038324625.1 Anaerolineae bacterium
CTCCAGGCCCTGCTCTTGGATCCTCTCATGGCCTCGTTCGACGTGGAAGAGGCGGCCCAGATGCTCGACGAGATGCTCCTGGCCTCAAAGCCGGTGCTGCCGCGCTTCTTTGAGGACTAAGGGCAGGGCGTCTGCTGCCGGACGGCGGACGCCGTGGTCACCAGTTCGCGGTAGGGGCAGGCCTGTGTGCCTGCCCGCCGGCCATCGCCATGAATAGAGGCTGAGCAAATGACGAACACCCAACCGATCAAGATCGCCTTCATCAGCGCCACCAGCGGGTTCACCCTGGGGGCGGCCGCGCACCTGATGCGACGCCGGGAGGTCTCCGAAGGAAGCACCCTGGTCCTGTACGCCCCTCCCGAGGAGGAGGCCGACCTCCAGGTCATGGCCCAGGCAGTGCAGATGATGGCCGGCGGGGAGCAGAGCGGCCTCAAGATCGAAAGCACCGTGGATCGGCGACAGGCCCTCGACGGCGCCGATTTCGTGGTCACCGCTCTACGGGCCGGCCGCCTGGAGGCCCACCGGATAGACATCGAGTTGCCCAAGGAGTACGGCATCTACCAGATCGTGGGAGACACCATCAATCCTGGCGGCATCTTCGCCGCTCTGCGGAATTACGGCGTCATTGGCACCATCGCCGAGGACATGAAGCGGTACAGCGCCGAGGACGCTTGGATCGTGAACATGTCCAACCCCGAGGGCAGCATCTGCCGCATGGTACACGAGGGCAACAGCGTGCCGGTCGTCGGTCTCTGCCCCGGAGTCTACGGGCTCAAGCGCTTCCTGGCCCGTGCCTTGGACGTTGACGAGGACCGCCTGGTGGTCGAGATCGCCGGCTTCAACCACCTCACTTGGGTCACCCGCCTGGAGCTGGACGGCGTGGATGCCTACCCTCTGCTACTGGAGAAGTACGCGGAGAAGGGACCGCAAGGCCAACCCATCAGCTTCATGATCCTGAAGAAGTTCGGCCTCTACCCCTCGCCCGCCGACCGGCACGTGGCCGAGTTCTTCCCCTTCTTCCTAGGGGAAGATGCCGCCCGAGGTGCCGACTACGGCCTGTCTCTGAGGGACGTAGACGCCATGCTCCGCTCCCGCCAGACCGGCTGGACCGATCTGCAGCGGAGGGTACATGACGACGACCTTCGCGAACTCTACCAGAACCTCGGGGGCGAGGCCATGGGCGGGTTCATGATCGCCGAGGTGGTGGAGAACCTGCTCTTCGACCACGGCCGCACCCTTCAGGTGAATACCCGGAACAGGACCTCCATCCCCGGGCTGCCGCCGGAAGCCTTCGTGGAAGCTCCCGCTCGCATAGACTCACGGGGAGTACACCCGCTGGCCGTATCTCCCCTTCCCACGGGAGTGTTGGCCCTACTGAGCCGGGTATTCGCCCAGCAGGAGCTGATCGTCAAGGCGGCACTGGAGGGAGACCGGCAGGCCATCGTGCAGGCTCTACTGCTGGATCCCTCCCTGGAGCGCTTCGAGCACGCGGCGGAGATCGCGGACCGGATGCTCGAAGCCCATCGCGCCTATCTGCCCATGTTCCCAGCCTAAGCCGGGCGCTCCCCAACTCAGTAGCTGAGGTGTGGCCGAGTCCCACGCCTCCCGTCTCCACGGAGGAAACACATGTCCCAGGTCTTCGGCAGGATCAGCCTGCTGGGTACGGACGAGATGCAGGCCCTACACGACACTGCCGTCCGCATCCTGTCCGAGATAGGTATGCGCATCGAGCACGAAGGCGCCCTGGCCTACCTGGATGGGGCCGGCTGCCGGGTGGACAAGAAGAGCCGATTGGTCCTCTTCCCGCCCGAGGTCACCAACCGCGGCGCTGAGAGAATGCGCCGCCAGTTCGCCGGGCCCCAGCGGTACCCGGAACGCATTCCCATGCGCTACACCGCCATGTACTTCAGCACCGTCACCCGAGCCCCCAAGCCGACCTTCGATGCCAATGCCGGCGGCTTCCCCCCCAACGTGCTCACCCTGGACCGAGAGCGGCGCTACGCCAACCTCCAGGACGTGCGGGACAGCATCCGACTGGCCGATGCCCTCCCCAACATAGACATGGTGGGCCTTCCCTGCTCCGCCCAAGAGGTCCCCGCCGCCCTCCGGCCGGTGGTAATGACCGCCGAGTTGGTGAAGCTCACCGGGAAGATCGGAGGCATCGAGGCCTGGACCACTAAGGACATCGAGTACATCACCCGCATCGGGGAAGTGGTTCGGGGGAGCGCCGAGGAGCTGCGGCGCCGGCCGGTCCTCGTCGGATACGGTGAGGCCAAGAGTCCCCTCGTCCTTGACGAGAACATGGCCCAGATCTTCGTCGAGTACGTCAAGGCGGGAGTGCCCCAGTCCCTGGACACCATGCCCGCCGGAGGCAGCACCGCCCCCGCCTCCAGCGCCGGCACCCTCGCCCTCGGGCTGGCCGAGACCCTGGGGGCGCTGACCCTGGCCTACGCCATTGACGAGGACGCCGTCATCAGCCTAGACGTGTGCCCCGCCCTGACGGCCATGGACACCATGATCTACCCCTACGCTGGGGCCGATCGCATACCACTCGTCACCGCCGCCATGCAGATGCTGGCCGACTTCTACGGTCGTCCCGGCGGATGCCACGGCGGTAAGACCGACGCCTGCGTCCCCGGGGCCCAGGCAGGCATGGAGAAGGCCGCATCTATCCTGCTCCCAGTCCTGGCCGGGGCCACCGGGGTGGGCACCCTGGGCCACGTGGAGAACGCCGTCACCTTCTCCTTCGAGCAGTTGGTGATTGACGACGCTATCGCCGGCTACATCCGGCGAATGCTCAAGGGCTTCGCAGTCACCCCCGAGACCCTGGCCTTCGACGTCATCAAAGAAGTGGGGATCGGCGGCAACTACCTGCAACACCCCCACACCGCCGAGCACTACCGCGACGAGTTCTATCTGCCGGACATCGTGGAGCGGATGCCTTGGTCCGCCTGGGAGGCCCAGGACATCAAGGGAATGGAGGCCAAGGCCCGCGCCAAGGCGGAGCGCATCTTGGCCGAGCACCATCCGGAGCCCCTAGACGCCGCTCAGGTCCGGGAGATCAACGCCATCGTCGAGGCCGCCCGTCGCGACCCGGCCTATGGGTAGAATCCCGCATGAAAGCCGGGTCGGGGTGGCCGCCAGAATAGCGCAGTCCACCGCCTACGGCGCCACAATCCCGGCCCTCACAAAGACCCGGATCTGACAGGGGACAACGAGGTCTCTATCCTCGGTCATCATGGCCAGCCTGAGCCAGTACCAGCCGGATTGGTATCCGGCGGTATCCCAAACGCCCAGCACCCCCTCGCTGACCCCTTGAAGAACGGGTCCCGATAGCGTCACCCAGTCGGTATCAATCGGGCACTCCCGCGTCGAGATTTGCAGCTCGAAGGCGCGGCCACCCACCGCCGACCCCGATACTCTGACTAGGCCCGACACCAGGCTACCATCACTGGGATAGACGATGCGACGGCCGGGCGGGCAGGGACTCCTAAGAGCGGGACAACTCGGGGGACTGAGCATCAGAGCTGCCGGCGACGGAACCACCTGGGCGCCCACCGGAGCCGGCTCCTCCGACGCCGCCATCGGCGTCGGAACGCCGTCCACCCCGTCCATAGCGTCCACCGAGACGCCCTCCCTCAGCGGGGGTCCGGCAGCCAGACCCAGCCGCTCCCACCACGAACGGCCGCTGCCTAACCCGGCGAGCAGAAGCAGGGCCGCCACCAGCACCGCCGCCACCACCGGCGCCAGCCGCTTGAGGTTCCGAGGACGAGGCGACGCCAAGGCCCGTTGCCGCCGTTGATCGAGGAGATGCCGAACCGATCTCTCGTCGCAGGCGTCGCAACAGAACCCTATTGCCTCCGGTCTGGTCCCTTCGCCGAAGAGGTGGCGCACGATCCGCAGGGAGAGCGATTGGCTCCGGGCAACGACGGTATCGCCGAAATGCTCCCGCAGCCGCCGCCGGAAACAGTGCTCAGCATCCAGCAGAATGGCATCCAGCATCTGGATGTCCTGCAACTTGGCTCGCAGTACCTCGGCGGTATCGAGCCCTCTGAGAGCGGCCCTCTCGGCACTCCGGCGAGCCAAGCGCCGGCGCAAGCCCACATCCCCCTCATGCTTGAAGATAACCGCCGTCGCCGGTTCATCATCCCGGCCGGCCAGGCCCACCTGCCCCAGGTAGTCCTCCACGCTCTCCGGCTGGAGCCAGTGAATCACCAGCCGAATGCCGGTGGTGTCGGTGCCCAGGCCCCGCGAGGTGGTGCAGATCAGCCACTCCAGCTCCGGCTGGGCATAGCCATTGAAGCGGGCCACTAGATCAGCGCGCTGCTCGCTCGCGAGTCGGCCATGATAGAGAGGAAGGTATAAGCCCTCGGAGCGGAGCCGCGCCTGCACCCTCTTCCCCACCTTGGTCGTAGGCACGAAGATCAGAGCCTTGCCCTGGCCGGCCGTCTCCCGGAGCAGGCCGCCGACGATCCGGTAACGCTCGCCCTCAGAGCGGTCGCGAAGGCGCACCAGGGCCACGTTGGGGCGGTCCATCGGCCGGGTGAATACTCGCGCTCCCGGCATCCCCAGGGCCTTGAGGATGCGATTCTGCCGGGTCACCCCGGAAGGGGCGGCAAAGGCCAGCATCGGTGGATTGCCGAGGCGCGCCT
>JBBQIE010000250.1:0-4643 GCA_038324625.1 Anaerolineae bacterium
TTCCCTCCATATCCAGGAGGAGGATAGCGATGTCCGACCGACTCTCACGCCGTAGGTTCCTCTACATCAGCGGCCTGGCCGCCACGGCCACGGCAGCGGCGGCTTGCGGCGCTACCCCGGCCCCGGTCGCCACCACCGCCCCACCTGAGGCCACCACTGCCCCGGCGGAAGCTACCGTCGCCACGACCGCCCCCGAGGCCCCCGCCTCCAAATATAGCGAAGCCCCGGACCTGGCGGCCATGGTGGAGGCCGGCACCCTGCCCCCGGTGGACGAGCGCCTGCCCATGGAGCCCCTGGTCCTCACCCCGGTCTACGAGGTGGGGCAGTACGGGGGCATCTGGCATCAGCTTCACATGGGCAGCACTGACGTTTGGCAGAACAACTACAAGACCGCCGAGTTCCTGGGCAAGTTCGATCCCGATGGCGCCATCGTACCCAATATCGCCAAGGGCTGGGAGTTCTCCGAAGACGGCACCAGCATCACCATCTTCTTGCGGGAAGGCATGAAGTGGAGCGACGGCGCCCCCTTCACCACCGACGACGTCATGTTCTGGTACAACGACGTCGTCCTCAGCGATGAGCTGACCCCGGCCAAGCCCTCCCAGATCAAGCGGGCCGGTGAGCTGGGCCAGGTGGAGAAGGTGGACGACTACGCCTTTAAGATCACCTGGGTGGCTCCTTACGGTGCCTTCTACGATCACCTCTCTACCTTCAGGATGTGGCAGCCGGCCCACTACCTCAAGCAGTTCCACGCCGCCTACGCCACCAAGGAAGAGTTGGACGCGGCCATGAAACAAGAGAGGTTCGATATCTGGACCGACCTCTTCGGATCCAAGACCGCCTTCGCCGACAACCCGGGCACACCCGACTTCATGCCCTGGAACCCGACCAATAACGTGGATCAGCCCATCCAGGTCTGGGAACGCAACCCCTACTACTACAAGGTGGACCCGGCCGGGAACCAGCTTCCCTACATCAACCGCCTGGAGCGCACCCTGCTCCCGGACGCCGAGGCCATCCTGCTCAAGGCCATCGCCGGCGACGCCGACTTCGAGAGCCGCCGCATCGAGAACGTGCAGAACTACCCGGTGGTGAAGGAGAACGAGGAGAAGGGCAACTACCGCGTCGTCCTCGAGGACAACGCCGGCAGCAACATCGGCACCACCTTCTTCAACTACGCCCACAAGGACGAGTACCTGCGGGAACTCTTCCTCAACCAGGACTTCCGAGTGGCCATGTCCCACGCCCTGGACCGTCAGGAAATCGCCGACATCGTCCACAAGGGGCTGACCCCGCCCTCCCAGGCCAGCGTCGCTCAGAGCAGCATCTGGTGGGAGGAGCGCTACAGCACCGCCTTCCTCGAGTATGATCCCGACAAGGCCAATGCCCTGTTGGATAGCGTCGGGCTGGACCAGAGGGACGGCGATGGGTTCCGTCTCCGCCCGGACGGCAAGAGGCTGACGCTCATCAACTCCATCTTCGACGAGGCCCGCACCGCCCAGGTGGAGATGGCCGAGCTGATGAAGGAGCAGTGGAACGCCGTCGGCCTGGATATCGTGAACAACGCCCTGGACCGGCAGCTCTGGGTGGCTCAGACCCAGGCCCTGGAGCACGATCTCTCCGTCTACATCATGGGCATGGGCCACAAGACCCAGACGCCCATCCAGCAGTTGGTGATGTTCTGCGTGGAGAGCGGGTCCACCCACTGGGCCTCCGCCTGGGCCCTGTGGTACCAGACGGGCGGGGCCGAGGGCGTGGAGCCGCCGGAGCAGATCAAGCAGCTTCAGGCCATCTACGAGCAGTGCCTCGCCGAGACCGACGTGGCCGAGCGCAACGCCCTCATCAAGGAAGCCTGCGCCAACCACGCCGACAACCTCTGGATGATCGGTATCGTCAACGAGTCCGACTACGGCCGCTTCATGGTGGTGAACAACGACCTGGGGAACGTCCCCGACCACATCCCGGGCTCGAACGCCCTGGCCTTCAACGTCTCGCAGATGTATTACAAGTCGTAAGGCGGCAGTCTCTGGCCAAGAATGATAAAGGGGAGGCCGCCATTGGCCTCCCCTTTATCATTCGGCTCCCTTAAGGGCCCGCTCGGGTCTGGTGGAGGTTGTCGAAATAGCCAGGCCATCGCTCATCGGTGGGGGAGGCGGTCTGAAGCCCGCCGCTGAGGGCCTTCGGCCAGGGGCTAGGGCCACGCGGTCCTGAGGCCCTGCTGGGTCATGATGGACTGGTGGTCCGCCGCCACCCTGCACCCGCCGCGCGGCCTCTTTGGCCGAAGGCCCTCAGCGGGCGCCTTTAGCCGCCCGCCCTCTCTCGGCCGAGAGTGTGTCCGCGCCATTTCGAAAACCTTCATAGGCCCTGAGCGGCCACGCGCCTCAAGACTCGTCCCCTGATTCACAACTCCCTGCCCACTCCACCAACAGCCGCTCCGCCACCTGCCCCAGATGGTCGAAGGGGAGGTGGGCGATGCTGCGCTCCCGGCAGTGGCGCTGCAGGCTCCCTTTGGCGAAGAGCAGGTCCTCGGGATCGGCCCGCTCCCGCATGTGCTCGGCCACGCATAGATCCGAGACCCCGTCGCCGATGAAGGCGATGCGGTATCCCCGCCGCTTCCAGTCGTCCCAGACCACCGGTTTGCAGCCGATACAGGGCTGCTTGTAGCGGGTGCAGGCGGGGTCGTCGTTGCCGAGGAAGCCCAGTACCGGCCTCCCCTCCGGGGTAAAGGTGATGCGATTGGCGGTAAAAGGCAGGGAGAGGCCCTGGCGGCGGAGGACATCGGTGATGTAGTAGTCGAAGCCGCTGCTGAGGATGTGGAACTCCCAGCCCCTCCCCTCGGCCGTTTGCAGCAAGGGCTTGAGCCCCGGGCACACCTCGATAGTGGGCAGGACGGCGTCTATCTGCTCGCGGCGGAGATCCAAGAGGCCGTAGGCGATCTCCTCCCACTCCACGGCACTGATCTCTCCGGCCTTCCAGCGGTCCGACTGGCGGCGCAGCTCCGGCTTGTGCTGGGGTATGTGGAGGTCGCAGAGAGTATCGGTGACGTCGGCGTTGGTAATGGTGCCGTCGAAGTCGCAGAGGATCACCCGTTTCACGACTGGATGCGCTCCCGGTTCTGTGCTACATTCGCTGCTAGAGGTTGGTGTGGTCTTCGTTTGATAGCAACGTTACCGAGTTCAGTTTACCACAAGCGGAGTTGGTCGGGCTCCTTGGCCCATCCGGATCGCCGAACCGCCCGGAGCCCCCTCTTAGAACGGACGTAACCCGCGAACCCAGCACCGACAGGAACCCAGGAGGGCAATATGGGCCTACCTCGTCTCGTCAGTGAATATCGTACCGGCGACGCCATAACCGCCGGGGAGTTCTCCATAACCCCGGTAGCCCACCATATCCGCTTGCTGTTCCAGGGCCACCAGGGTGCCGGCGGTTTCATCCTCAACCGGCCGGTGGCGGTGCGTGTCCGAGGAATGGACGGCGGCCTGGAGGTGATCCCGGTGCGGAATCTCACCCGATGGGCCCAGACGGCGGCGATGGCCGCCGGGGCTCTGGTGGGACTATCCCTGTGGCTGTCGTGGCAATCATCGCGTCGGTAGGGCCGGGGGCGGTTCCCCGGCCCCTCTCAGTCGTCTCAGAAGACAGGAGGCACTAGACATGTCGGCAGAACAAGAGCGTAAGGTTTCCGAGGAAGGCACGGCCGCGGTGCAGGATATGGTAGGCGAGTTCCTGGATACCGCCAATGTCAGTCGAGTCTACGGGGAGCCCATCCGGAAGGACCAGGCTACCGTCATCCCGGCGGCGGAGGTGCTGGTGGCCCTGGGCTTCGGGATCGGCTCCGGGTCCGGCCCGGCGGAGAAAGGCGGCCCCATGGCCGGCGGCTCCGGCGGTGGCGGCGGGGGCCGCACCCTTTCTCGCCCGGTGGCAGTGATCATCGCCGAGCCCGGGGGCGTCCGGGTGGAACCGGTGGTGGACGCCACCAAAGTGGCCATAGCCTTCGTGACCGCTCTCGGCTTCATGCTCACCACCCTGCTGGGGATGATGAGCTCCAAGAAGATGAAGAAGCAGATGAAGGGCGAGGGGTAGAAGCCCGCCGGGTCGCAGCGGCTCATCCGCTCCACCGGTCACCGGGGAACCTCTCCCTTCGGCAAGCTCAGGGCAGGCTCTTCGCAGGGAAGGGGTGATAGTCAGGTAAGGGCAGCGCCCGGCGCACTAGGCAGAAGCGCAGCGGAGTGGACCGGGATTCGCGTCCACTCCATCCATTCGCGCAGATCAGTCCGAATCTGTCCTGGTTCGTGTGATGTCAGGCGACGGGATGGCGGCGGTCTGAAGGCCGCCGCGGACACGGCCCTAGCCGTGCCTATTGCTGAGGGCCTTCGGCCAGAGTAGGGGCCACACGGATCTATTGGCCGAAGGCCCTCAGCGGGCGCCTTTAGCCGCCCGCCCTCTCCCACGTCCTCTGTGGGCGCTGTTCTCCAGGCCACCCCAACCCATTCCATCCTCACTCGAACCATGACAAGATCAGTCCGAATCGTCTGATCTGTCCGATGCCCCTCGCACCGGGAAGCGGCTCAGGACGGTGGCGTTGATGGGCAGGACCACCGAGTCCCCTGCGGCCAAGTCGGCCGGGGCTTTGATGGCCGGCCCCC
>JBBQIE010000251.1:0-4615 GCA_038324625.1 Anaerolineae bacterium
GAGTAATCCTTGTCGAGGGTCTCCCGGAACAGTCGGGCCAGGTCCTCGTAGAGAGGGATCATGCCGGTGGGAGTGCGCCGGGCCCGGACATCCCCATGGACCCGCAGCTCCATCCACTTCAGCCAGACCCGCTTATCCAGCTTGCTGTTGAGCCAGTTGCCATCTCGATCTCGGAGGAAGTAGTTGACCGAGTATATGCGGGGCGGACTCTGGAGCTTGTCGCCCATCTGTAGGTTGTCGGAGATGTAGCGACCGATGGGAACGGATAGGAAGTCCAGGTTGGACATGGGGTTGAACTCGCGGACCCCCACCGCTCCCAGGGTGGCGGCGGTGGTCTGCGATTCGAGCGCCGCTCCCTTGGTGATGATGCCATGCTCCCAGTCGAAGGCTTCCTCGACCGGCACCCAGGTGTCGAAGTCCCGCCCGCCGTAGATGATCCCGGAGACGGGCACGCCCGCCGGGTCGTCGAGCCGGGGATCGGTATTGGAGAGTAGAGGCAGGGACAGAGTGAAGCGAGCGTTGGGATGGGAAGGGGGTATCTCCTTCCCGGACTTGTCGGTCTTCCCCGGGAACCATTCTCCGGAGTGGTTCACTCCTTGGGCGGGGCTGGGCGTGCCCTTATCAATCCAGTAGGCGTCGCCATCCTCGGTGACCAGCACGTTGGAGAAGATGATCTCGCCGGGAGAGTGCAGGGCCGCCCACAGGAAGGGATCGTCCTGCTCGTTGACCCCCTGGATGATGCCGAAGATGCCCCGCTCCACGTTTACGCAGCGCAGCTC
Organism: Anaerolineae bacterium; assembly: GCA_038324625.1. Classification (GTDB taxonomy): domain Bacteria; phylum Chloroflexota; class Anaerolineae; order DRVO01; family DRVO01; genus JBBQIE01. The sequence goes on from JBBQIE010000251.1 coordinate 780, forward strand.
CGAGTCCACCGCGCGCAGGTAGGCGATGTCGTCGCCGACGATGCTCTCCCCCACCAGCATGGAGGTGGAGGTCTTGCCGCATAGCGAGGGGTAGGCCCCGGTGAAGTAGCTGACGCGATCATTAGGCCCATTGACGCCCATGATGAACATGTGCTCGCAGAGCCAGCCCTCGCGGGAGGCCTTGCGGATGGCAAGGCGCATGGCCAGTTTCTTCAGGCCGATGGTGTTGCCGCCGTACTGGGTGTTGGCGCTGTAGACGGTATCGTCCTCGATGTCTATGAACACCCGGCGCTGATCCACGTTCTTAGAGACGCCGTTCACCAACTCCCCCTCGGAGTGAACGAAACGCCAGAACACTGCCTTGTCCCCCAGGCGAGCGAACTCATCGTAGGCCTGGCGGTAGAGCAGGTCCTCGTTGTGAGCGACGTAGGGGGAGTCGGTGAGCTGCACGGCCAGGTTGCTGAACACGGAGCCGACCGGGCCCAGCGAGAAGAAGCGCACGTACATGGTGTGCCCCTTCATGATGCCCTGGAGCCGCTCCATGATGTCGGTCAGGCCGGTGTCCCGGTCTAGGGTCTCGAACTGGGGACCCAGCTCGACGCCCTTGGGCAGCAGAAGCCGGGTGTTCTTGCGGTCTCGAGCCTGGTCGTTGTAACCGTCGTAGTGGTAGGTATGCCCCGGGATCGCCAGCTTGCCCTCTTCGCCGTCGCGGACGGCGACCTCCCGGATGTAGGCGATATCGCTCTCTTCGTCGGTGCAGACGTACACGGCGTCGGGGTCGCAGAGCTTCACATACTGGGCAATGAAAGCGTCCACGCTGGGGATCGATATCCGGGCCAACTTGGCGAACTGGTCGGCCTCGAGGCGCTCTTTGAGGTACTGAGTCTCACTGGTCGGCATTTTGCTTCTCTCCTCCTCGGATCTGTGGCGCTACCGGCGTGAAGGCCCCGCTAACCTTCCGGTCCGCGCAGCACTGTAAGCAGCGAGTGGGGAACGACCAGTACCTCGGCGTCCGGTCGAGTCCAGGCGAGGGCGAGGTCAATAGCCTCACCCATGTCCGTGGCCGGAGTCATGTGACAGGCCCGGACGTCATCGGGGGCCTGGGAGCCGGCGAAGATGACCTTACAACCCTGGAGGGCGCGGGACAGGAGGTAGGAGCGCTGCTCCCCGGCCAGGGTGACTCGGTGCCGGAGGGCGTCCACGACGTGGTCCGGCCCGGGATAGGCGCGCATGGCCTCGGCGAAGCGTTGCTCGCCCACTCCCTCACCCACTCCCTCGGCGCAAGGGGCGGGAATGATGATGACGCCGCCCGGTCGGAGCACGTTCCGGGGCGCGAAGTAGACGTAAGTGGCGGCCCGAGAGGCCTGATAGATGTTGGCGTCCTTGGGGTGCCCGACCCCGGCGATGACCACGTCGTAGCGGCGGTCCAGGGAGACCTCATAGAGGGGACGGGCGCGGGAGACGAGGTGCTCGAAGGTAGCGAAAGGCTCCCCGGCTGCCACCTCGACCGCCCTACCGGTGGCGTCTTTGATGACGTTGATGACGAAGCGGAGCCGAGCTCGGCGGGCCGATTCGGTGAGGGCCTGGTGGAAGGGGTTCCCCTCGATGTTCCCCAGGCGGACGCCCTCGCGCTCGATCATGCCCGGGGAGTGAGTGGCGGCGATGGTGGCTTCCCCACCGGCGCCCACGGCCACGGTCTTGCGACCGCCGGAATAGCCGGCGTACTGGTGCGGCTCGACCACCCCGGTGGCGATGAGGAGGTCGGCCTCGACGGCGCGGCGGTGTACCCACAGGGGTATGCCCTGGTGCTCGCCCAGGTCAACCAGGTTGTCGAGGTCGCGGGCGTCCGAGTCCTGGACTCGGTAACGGCGGGCCACGTCCCGGCCTAGCTTCGCCTCTTTCTCCGCCGGCGTGCTGGGCCGGTGCATGCCCACCCCGCACAGAAGGGTGATGTCCTCCGACCGCACCCCGGAGGCTTCCAGCCGGGTCAGCATGGCCGGCACCAGCACGTTGTCCGGCACGTCCCGAGTGGCGTCGGTGAAGACGATGCAGACCTTGTCTCCCGGTCGGGCCAGGTCCTTGAGGGGCGGTCCGGCGATGGGCCGGTCCAGGGCGGTTTCCGTGGCCTCGGTGAGGTCAACCGGCTCCCCCTCGTGCGGCTCCACCACGGAGGCGCGCACGCCGGCGGGGAGGGTAAACTGCACTCCTCCAGTTCCGCAGGCCACCTCGTAGGTATGTTGCATCCTCATCCTCCGCCCCGGAGTTAACGAAAGAGGGAAGCGGCTCAGCCGCTCCCCTCGTCGGGAATCAAGCTCACGATCTAGGTGACTATTCTAGGGGCGAAGGACCGGGCGGGCAACTGTGGCGCCGATCAGTCAGGGCTGGGGAAGGGGAGGATCTCACGCAAAGACGCCAAGGCGCAAAGCATAAGAAGCACTACTTGAGATTCTGTAGTCGGACCGCCGGGCGGCGCTGGGGTCGGAGGGGGAAAAGCGACGTTGGGGAGTCAAGGTGTGAGCCCTGACTCCCCAACGATCTGGAAAGGAGGAGAAGATGGCGGCAGGTGTCCCCGACGCACGATGCCAGGATAGCCGATGGAAGCCGGCCATACTGGACGGCAACCCTACGATTGCTCTACAGCCAGTCTCGATTGTAGTAGCCCAGCCCAAGGGCCTGGGGCCCGACGTGGGTGCCGATCACGGGGCTGATGTCCATGATGCGCGCCGTTGGGCAGTCCAGAGCCTGACTGATGTCGAGGGCGAACTGGGCCGCTTCCTCGGGGGCGGCGGCGTGAATCACTCCCACGTGGACGGCCGATCCGGTGCCGGCATCCTGACGGACCCCGTCAACTATTGTCTGAAGGGCCTTTCGTTTACCCCGGCACTTATTCCAGACCTCGACCGTTCCTTGTTGGTTGACGGTGAGAATAGGCTGGATGCGGAGCAGCGAGCCCGCCAGCGCCGCCGCCCCACCGATCCGGCCTCCCTTCTTGAGGTATTCCAGGGTCTCCACGGTGAAGAGCAATCGCGAGCGCTTTCTCAGCGTCTCCAGGTCCCGGACGATCTCCGCCATTGAGGCCCCCTCGGCGGCTCTGGTGGCGGCGTGCTCCACCATGAAGGCAAGGGGGGCGGCGGTGGTCATGGAATCGAAGACGGTGATGGGGAAGTCCGGCAAGGCCCGCTGGGCGGCCACGGCCGAGGCCACGGTGCCACTTAGGCCACTGGAGATGAGAATGGCCAGGACCTCGTCGCCGCCCTGGGCGGAGCGAGTGAAGGCTTCCTCGAACTCGTGTGCCGGGGGCTGGGAGGTAGTGGGCAGGGGATTGGCGCCGGGCAGCATCTCATAGAAGCGCTCGGCGGTGATGTCCACCTGATCCCTATAGGTCATGTCGGGGAAGATCACCCGGAGGGGGACCATCTCGATCCGATGCTCTTCCATGATCGAGGGGGCGACATTACCGGTGCTGTCGGTCACTATTCGTATCACTGGCCTCTCTCCCTTTGGTTCTCGGTTGCCGGCGGCGCCGAGATCATATGATCGCCATCGGCGGCACGCACTTCTGGGGCAACCAGATCGGCGGGTTGGGGTTTATGGTGATCGGGGAAAGCGGTGCTGTCAAGGGGTGGAATAGGCTTGGTCAGGCAACCGGGGCTGGAAACGGCGCTTTGTCAATGACTTTGCCGCGTGCTAGACTCCCGAGACTGCGCGGAGTGTTTCCCCAATACCAAGCTAGTGGAGTACTTCTGAATGGCATCCCCGCATAGCGACCGTCAGCGCGTAGTGGTTACGGGAATGGGCATTGTTTCCCCGGTTGGCAACACCGTGCCGACCTTCTG
>JBBQIE010000252.1:0-4614 GCA_038324625.1 Anaerolineae bacterium
TTAGCCCGGACGGCCGCTGGCTGTTTCTCCTGCTTCGCGACCTTGCCTTCGCTCCTTACACCGAGGCGAAGAGGACTCTCGTCCGGTTGCTGCTGCCGCCGACATCCGGCCCGCCTGAGACCGTCAATGGAGTCCAGGCGCCCGGTGGCACCTTGGACCAGTTCGCCTTCAGCCCGGCCGGCGACTACCTGGTCTACCGGGGGGAGAGGCAGGAGGCGGGGATGGCCGAACTCTACAGCTTGCCTATTGAAGGTGTGGCCGGATCGGAGATGCGCCTCAATGGCTCCCTCGCTCCCGGCAACGACGTCGTGAGCTTCCTCATCTCCCCGAACGGCAGCCGCGTGGTCTATCGTGCCGGCGGGCAGGGCGGCTTCGAACTCTACAATGTGCCCCTGGACCCCGGTTCCCAGGTCACCTTCGAGGGGGCCCACACGGAGATACCCGACGCCGACGCTACCGTCTTCGTGGACGTTCTCCTCACCCTATCCGTCGGCCAGACCGTGACCGTGGGCCTCACCGCTGCCGGAACCGCCGCCCCGGGGCAGGACTACACTCTTGAGGAGACCACCCTCAGCTTTGCGCCCGGGGAGGTGCGCCGGACCATCGCCATCACCGTCACCGCCGATCCGGCGCTGGAGGCGGATGAGAGCATCGTGCTGGAGCTTGTCGCTCCGGAGAACGCCGGATTGGGGGCGGTTACCAGGGCCACCCTCTTGATTCGAGGGGAGAACCCCGTCTACCTGCCCTTGTTGCCCCGAACCGACGCGGTCACCGGTTAGCGGAGCCTCGGCTCCCAGGTGAAGCTCGGCGCCTCAACCGCTGTTTCCGCCGCGCGGACGGGGGCCTGGGAAGCCTGTTCCCAATTGCAGATACACTCACCCTCGGACCCCTTCTCCCAGAAAGTGGCCATGTGGTATCATGGGTTAGTTTCGCGGACCACCATGCTGGATAGAGGCAATGATCGAGACTCAGGTACAGTTCACTGAAGAGCAGATGCAGCGTCTGCGCGAGTTGGCAGCCGAGCGTGGGCTGTCGGTGGCGGAAGTAGTGTTCCGGGCCGCCATCGCCTCACTGGGGCAATCGGAAGGTACCGACCAGGCCGAGAAACGACGCCGGGCCCTGGCCATCGTCGGGGCCTTCCACTCCGGGAAGGCGGACATATCCGACCGCCATGACGACTACCTGGACGAGGGCTTCGGGGATTGCCCCTCTTCGTAGATACCTCTGCCTTCTTCGCGGTGTTGGACGCCGACGACCGTAACCACTCGCGGGCGGCTGCCTTCTGGGGGCAGCTATCGGCGGAAGACGAGGTCCTCATATGCACTAACTACGTGCTGGTGGAAACCATTGCCCTTCTGCAGCGACGCCTGGGAATACAAGCGGTGAGGGCTTTCACTACCAGTGCCCAGCCCATGGTTGAGGTGATCTGGGTGGAGCCCGATACCCACGATGCTGCCATGGCGGCTCTGCTGATCGCGCACCGGCGTGACCTGTCCCTGGTGGATTGCGTGAGCTTCGAGCACATGCGGCGAACGGGCATGGAGCGGGCTTTCACGTTCGATAGGCACTTCTCGGAGCAGGGCTTCGTCGCCGTGCCGAGTGTGGGTGGATGATGGTGTCATCTAGGACGAACCCTGACGCCACGTTCCTGATAGTAGGCGGGAACCAGTAGAGGAGGCAATGATGGCGGATTGGCTGCCTTTCTTGGAAATCCCCGCCCCCTGACGACAGGCACGTGGCTCGCTTTCTCCTTGCCAGCGTCTTTGCGTGAGACTCTCCCCCGGCAGCTACAGGGACAGGATGCGACGGAGGTTGCCGCTTAGGATCTTCTCCTTCTGAGCCTCGTCGGCCTGGAGGACCTCCACTTTCAGGAGGGCCGGGCGGGGATACTTGAAGGGGATGCCGGTGCCGAAGACGATGCTCTCCGCCCCGTAGGCGTCTATGACGGCGCCGATGTTGTTCCCCATCACCGCCGTCATCCGGGAGAGGTCGGTCACCACTTGCCGGCCCCCCTCCCGGTTGCCGGCGAAGACGGACGACGACTCCAGCCCCAGGGCGTTGAGAATGATGAAGCTGGTGTCGGGGCAAGCCTTCACCACCGCCTCGATCTCGGGCACGGTGAGGTTGCGCTCGGTGTCCATCCAATGCCGCTGGCGCACGTCCACCACCCGCATGGGCAGGGACACCGGCATACCCATCTCCGTGGCCGCCCCGATCATCTCCAGGCTGGAGGCATCGGTGAGGGTGTAGTCGTGGTAGGCGGGGAAGAGCCGCAGGCCCCGGAAGTCCAGGTGCTCCCGGCACAGGCGCAGGTTGCGCTGCCAACCGGGATAGTTGGGGTTGAGAACAGCGAAGGGAATGAGGCGGTCCCGGTGTCCCTTCACCGCCTCGGCCAACTCCTCGTTGGCCCGCTGGCAGTTCTTGTAGAAGATGCCGTGGATGGAGGAGACCACCGCCATATCAATCGCGTTGGCGTCCATCAGGCCCAGGAGGCCGGGGACATCGTTGTGGCGCAGTTGGCGGAAGGGCCAGTGCCCCAGCCAGGCGTTGGCGTCGATGATCATCGTGCTCTCCTTCGGGCCAGGATGGTCTGGGCGTTGTCCCAGAAGATGGCCTGCCGCTGGGCCTCGGTGATGTCGGCCCCCAGGATTTTGCCCACCCCGGCCTCCTCGGAAAGGTCGCAGGCGAAGAGCAGCCGCTTCGCCCCCAGAAGCCGGACGGCATACTCGATCATCCCCTCGTCAATGACGCTGCCGCTGGTGTCGGCGAACACCGTGGGAGCATCGGCCAGGGCCTGGAGGCTCCACTCGTAGTCTCCCCCGCCGCCGATGTGCCCCATGATCAGGGTGGCCTCGGGATAGCGCCGAGCCAGGTCGGCGAAGTGGACGCCGTCGGAGATCCGGGGCTGGGATAAGCGGGTGGGGGCGTCCATCAGGTGGCCGGCGTGATCGAGGACGGGGATGCCCTCCTCGATGGCCTTCTCGATCACCGGGAAGACGGCGGGGTCGTTGATGAAGTACTGGTTGTAGAGCTTGATCCCGATCATCCCCTCGCCCAGGCAGCGGTCAATCTCCGCCAGGGACTCTCGATACCAGCCGGGAACCACGAAGCACTGCCCCCGGATGCGGTCGGGGTACAGGCGCATAGCCTCGATGACCACGTCGTTGCCCAGCCGGATCTGATCCGGCTCCGGCATGCCCTGACTGGCGGGGCAGGAGCACCACATCTGGTCAATGCTCAGTCGGTCGCCGGCATCAATCAGGCTATGGCAGTGGTCCACATCGAGGCGACCGTCCTTGATTCGCACGTGGGAATGGGCGTCTAATCGCACCGTCACCTCCCTTGGCCATACCTTAGGTTACGTGCCCAGAGGCCACCTAACCCCGGTAGACACTCGTAGGGGCGAACCTCGTGTTCGCCCGGTAACCGAGGGCGAATACGAGATTCGCCCCTACGGATTGCGCGGCCCCGTGCCGCCCCTCAGTCCACTTCCACCACGCCCAAGCCGGCGGCGCGGCCCTGGCGGTAGCGCTCGCTACCCCCGGGGTCGTCGCAGATGCGCCAGGACGGGCTCCGCTCGATACCGTCCTTCTGGCCGCACACCAACTGGGTGGAGGGCACGTGCTCGTAGAGCAGCCGCAGATACTCCCGCGCCGGCAGGGTATCCCCGTACTCCAGCCCCAGCAGTTGCAGGACGTCCAGGTCCTTCTTCTCGTCCCTCATGCCGATGCCCACGTGCAGGTAGCAGAGGTTGGCCTCGGGGTCGTAGAAATGGCAGGGCGGGCAGATCATGCAGGGCCCCTCGATGAGGGTGATGGGGATGTCGGGGTTACGCTGGATGGCGATGATGGCCTCGTAGAGGTTGTCCTCCTCGATGGGGGCCATGTTATCCAGGTGACTGCCGTAGAAGCAGGTCATGCACATGACGTGGTGGGGCCGCAGGCGCAGGGTCTCGGCCTCATAGATGGCCTGGGCCGACTCCTCCTTCACCCGGGCCATCTCCGCCTCGGACCGAAGCTGGAAGATGCCTCCCAGGCCCTTGGCCACCCCCTTCTCGTAGTTGGCCGCCTCCTCCGGCGACGAGGACCAGTCTCGGCTGCCGCCCACCCCGTAGCCGGTGATGATGTCGGCCTGGGGGAGGGCGGTGATGAGCTGATCGAAGAGGTCCATGGCCGGCATGACCGACCCGGGGGTCATGCCCAGGCGCTGGAGGACGTCCAGGTCGCGCTTGGTGTTGAAGGAGGGGCCGCCGGGGGTGTCCTCGTCGTGGCCGGGGTTCTGGAAGGCGTAGATGCTGCTGACGTTGGCCCGGAGGCGGATGGGAGTGTAGGGAACGCGGCGGATGGTCTCCACCACCTGGTTCAGGCGGTCGCTGCCGAAGTCGGGCCGGTCGGCGCCGGCGGCGGCCACGATCTGCATCAGTTGGTAGGGTCGCAGGTCAATCACTTGGTAGTCTTTGGACACTGAGTTTCACCTCGTTGGGTAGACGTTTGGATCGCGAAGGACGTCTGGATCGCGAACGACGCGAAAAGGAACGAAAACGCGAAAGGGTCGGCGTTGATTTCGAGATGCTCGCTTGGGACAACCTAACCCCCTTCCCTACGAAGGAAGGTG
>JBBQIE010000253.1:0-4612 GCA_038324625.1 Anaerolineae bacterium
TCGCTGATCTCCACGGCCGGAACCGGCCCCGAGGATGATGCATGGCCACGTCCGTTCGATCCGGGGTTCCCGCCGGTCATGTCCACACCGCCAGGGCGCCGGTGGCCGCCAAACCGACGGCCCAGGCCATACCCATTAGGGGTGTCATGGGTCGTCCAGCGCGGCCCCTGGAGGGCGCGGAACTCTCCGGCGAACCCCCGCGCCGCCATGGCCTGGTAGACCCTCTCGCTCCGACCGTAGGCACGCAGGAACAGACTGCCGATCAGGCCGGCGAAGGTCCGGGCCTGGGAGTCGATCCGGCGCCAGGAGGGCTTCTTCAGGGTCCGGGCCTCGCGGGCCCGATCCAGCCGGTAGGCCTCGTCCAGGAGGACGAAGAGATAGCGATAGACGAAGCTCAAGGTAGCAGTCAGCGGAGCCGGTACCCCGAGACCCCGCAGGGCGGCGACCGTCTCGCTGAAGCGGGTCACGGAGATATATAGCCCCGCTACCAAACCCGAGAGCACCGCCCGAGTGAGGAGCAGGCGGCACCAACTCCACCCCTGGTCCGAGATGGTCAGGTCCAGCCAGAGCAAGCGGAGCGACCAGTAGACCCGGTCGCCCGGTCGAAACAGGGACCCCAGGGCGGCGAAGCCGCTGAAGAAGAGGATGGGCAGCATCCGCTTCGACAGGCCCTTCAGCGACAGCCCGGAGGCAAGCACCGCCGCGGCGGCCAGGAGCAGCAGGCCGACGTAGGCCACCCACGCCCGGGCCGGAACCAGGCTGACCGCCAGCACGTAGGCCAGCGCCGCCGCCAGCTTCAGGCGGGCGTCGGCCCGGTGCAGAAGGCCGGTTCCGACCAGGTAGGGGTCCAAACGATAGGACTCGATCAACTCACCGGCTTCCGAGGAGAGAGAGGCTTCGGTGTACCTTCAGACCCATCGCGCCGCCGCACCACGGCCCCCAGGCCCCAGGCCGCCAGGAAGACCACCAGAGCCCCGATCACCCCCGCCATGATGGTGGAGAGGGCCTCGTCGGAGACCCCGGGGACGGTGTAGTCCGGCAGGGTCTGGTAGGCCGGCTCCTGGGCCCGGTCAATGAAGCCCAGGTCCTCGGCCACCCGCTCCAGCCCGTCCGGGAAGGCGGAGGCCAGGGGGGACAAGATCACCAATGCCAAAGCCGCCAGTAGACCAATGGCTATCACTCGCTTGCCCATCTTCCCTCCTACGCCCGCGCCGGTTGCAGGGTCACGAGATCCGGTCGGGTCCCCAACAGGAAGGCCACCACCGCCGTGGTGATGATCCCCTCGCCGATGCCGACGAGCACGTGGACTCCGCCCATAGTCGTGAACACCACCCCGGCGGAGTAGGCCCCGGAGGCCGCCAACTCCAGCGCCGCTACCAGAGAGGCCACCACCACCGAGAGCCAGGCGGCGGCGAAGGTGCTGACCAGCGACCCGAGTCGGTTCTCGCCCAGGAGGCGACGGCCGAAGCGATAGGTGACGTAGGCGGTCAGGACCCCGACCAAGGCCATGTTGAAGACGTTGGCCCCCAGGGCCAGCAGACCCCCGTCCTGGAAGAGGAGCGCCTGCACCGCCAGCACCGAGGTGAGGACCAGAGCCCCTTGCCAGGGCCCCAGCACGATGGCCGCCAGGGCCCCGCCCAGAAGGTGCCCGGAGGTTCCCCCGGCGACGGTGAAATTAAGCATCTGGGCGGCGAAGATGAACGCCCCGGCAACGCCCATCATCGGGATCTGCTTCTCGCCCAGCTCCCGGCCCGCCCGCCGAGCGGCATAGCCGATCCCTCCGGCCGACAACACCCAGGATGAGGCAGCGACGGGAGCGCTGAGGAATCCATCGGGGATGTGCATGCCTCCGACCTCCTGCGAATACTTGCAAGAGGATTATAGGGAGGCGGCGAGCAGTCCGCAACCGCTCGAGAGAAACGGATTCAGGGGAGTCAGGGGAGAGTCATCAACCGAGAAAGGGGAGTGCGAGAGAGTGATGGTCCTCTCGCGCTCCCCCTATCCGGCCTCGCGCCGGGAGTCAGTCCTGCAATGCCCCCATGGGGCAGTAGCGCACGCACTTCCCGCAGTCAATACACTTGTCCTCATCCACCGTGGGAGCCCGGTTCCCTACCTGCTGCAGGGCTCCCACCGGGCACACGCGAATGGACGGGCAACGATGATTCTGAGGACACCTGACATCCACTACCTTGATAGCCATGTCATCCCACCAAGCTCACTGGGTTCCTTCCCTATACCCCCAGGGGGTATGCACCAGTATAGCCGAATCCGCGGTAGGAATCAAGATCGCATCGGGCCATCCCTAAGGGGGTGCGAAATCGGACCTTAGGCCAGGGGGGCAGGGGCCATTCGAGGTAGGGCGGGTGGGATTCGAACCCACATGGCCTTGCGGCCAGCGAATTTTAAGTTGCCGCTCAGGGGTCCGGACTTCGATCCACCACAACCCCTGGTACTCCAAATCGACCGGGGCACCGCCCCTAGTACTGCGACAGCCATGCCCACCCGCTCACAGCAACGACACGTCTTGGAGGCTCTCGGCGGGTGGGTCCAGGCTACGAGTGCCACGGTGCTCCTGGCGCCGCTCCTGCTGCGAACGTATGATACGCCAATTGTGTCGGCAATTGAGGGTGTTTGGCGGATGCGGGGCAAGCTCTCGTCTATGGCGCTACTGGTTGGGGCCTACGCTGCAGTACTGGCCGGGCGGCTGTACCTCACAGCGCTGCCGCCCATCAACTCCACTGATCTGCTGCGATACGTCGGCTTTGGACGCCAGTTCTGGCGCTATGGGCTGGCCATCTATGGCCAGACTCCCCGAGCCTTCGGCGACGTGCCCTACGCCGACCTCTGGCCCGACCTCCCCTTCATCTACCCTGCCGTCGCCCTCCTCTTCTTCGCTGGTACTTCGGCCATTCTGCCCAACCTGCTGTTCCCGCGGCTGGTGCTTACCGCCATTGAGCTGCTTAACGCGCTGCTGGCCGCACGGCTGACACGCAGTCGCCTGTTCGGCCTCATCTACTTCCTCAACCCGGTCAGCCTCTGGTGGTATTCGCGCGAGGGACAGTATGAACCACTGGTGGCGCTCCTTTGCCTGGCGGCCCTTCTGGCACTGGAGCATAGATCGCGGCTGAGTGTCGCCCTCGTGGCGCTCGGAATCCAGGCCAAGTACTGGCCGGGCGCCTTGATGCCCACCTTCCTTCGGCGTGAGTGGCGTCCGCGAGCCTACGTCTACGCCGCCCTGGCACTGCTACCGAGCCTAGCGTTCTTGGTGGCCGGACAGTACGTTCTGGGCGCTCTCACGAATCCGGCCATGGCCAGGAACTGCAACCCGTACACCTGGTTCCCCTGGGACCCCTCACGCACTTGCTGGACTCCGGGCTGGCACCTGACCCTCAACGCCATCGCCACCTACGGCATGTTGGCGGCCGCCATGCTCGCCTGGGTCACCGAACCCAAGCGGCTGGCCGCCATCGCCGACTATCTACCGCTGGTCGTCTTCCTGGTCTACCTCAAGAGCAGTAGCTGGGCCACCGCCTGGTACCTGCCCATGTGCGCTGTCTTCGCGCTGCCCATCCGGCGGCCTTGGCTGCGCTGGGCAATACTGCTACTCGGGTGCCTGGAGCCGATTGCCTGGGCGGGCTTGGCCGGACGCCCCATCGGATGGCTCAACCCCGACCCGCCCTGGCAGTACGTGTGGGGACTCATCCCCTGAGAGCGCCTGTTACACCGGTGCAGCTCTCCTGCCTGAGATGGCCACCACGCGCCGTTCCTTCCCGCGAGGGCTTCGATAGACCATCCCTCGTGGTCGCCGTCAACCGCGGTACCACCCCTCGTGGTAGCCGAGGTCAAGGTTTCACCCACCAGCAACGACACGTCTTCGGGGCATCGCCCCCCTGGCCGTCCTCGGTACGGATCACCTTTCAACGGCAAGACCCCCGCCCGGACAGCGGATGTTTCTCCCCCCTCCCCCATCGACAATGATGCCTCCATTACCACAGGACGGGAGGACACCATGCCTAAGGCAAGCGCAGGCGAGGGCTCGGTCTATCAGCGCAAGGACGGCTCCTGGGAGGCGGCCCTCCAGGTCTCCAGGTCAACGGCAAGCGCCGCTACAAGTATGGCCGCACCAAGAGGGAGGCTCAGGCCAAGCTGGCGGAGCTCAAGAGACAGGTGTCGACTCTTGGTGATCTCCCCGATCCCGGCAGGCGCACGGTCAATGACCTCCTGGACCGCTGGCTGAAGGTCTGCTCCCCCACCCTCAAGCCCCGCACCGTCCATGATTATGTCCATGAGTGCGATCGCCACATCCGCCCCACCCTGGGCACCACGCGTCTGAGCCGGCTGCGGCCGGACCAGATCCAGGCCCTCTATGCTACTCTCCAGGCTAGGGGCTACGGCGCCGTGGCCCAGAGGGTGCATGCCATGCTCCATCGAGCCTTCCGCTTGGCGGTGCTGTGGGGGTGGCTGCCAGCCAACCCCTGCGACCGGGTGCTTCGGCCCACCCACCGGCCCAGGCGCAAGCAGGTGTGGACGAGAGAGGAGCTGCAGGCCTTCCTGGAGGGCTCGAAGGATCTCTGGCTCTACCCGTTATGGGTGGTGGACATCTCCTCCGGCT
>JBBQIE010000254.1:0-4603 GCA_038324625.1 Anaerolineae bacterium
ATGGCCAACGCCGCTTCTATGGCCTACTGGTTCCGGCGTGGAGGCTGGAAGCTCAAAGTGGTCTAGGTCAGGAGTAGAGGCCGCGCAGGGCGTAGTAGCGGACTCTGAGTACGTCCTTGAAGTTGCGCCAGGAGTCGCGCAAAGGGTTCACCTTGCTGCCCGGCCCGTAGTGCCACTCCACCGCCGTCTCCGATACCCGATAGCCCTTGCGATGGGCCAGGTAGAGAAGCTCTACGTCGAAGCCGGTGAGGGCGGGGGCGTCGAGGACGGCGGCATTGGGGCCGTAGAGGCGCACCGAGTTGAAGATGTCCTGGGCGGCGGCCTGAGAGAAGCCCTTGAACCCGCATTGGGTGTCCTTGTGCTGACCCATCACCATTAGGCGCACCACCAGGTTGAAGACTCTCCCCATGAAGTGCCTGGTCCAGGGCTCGCCGATGCGGCGGGCCCCATATCCCTCGCGGGAGCCGATGGCCACATCGTGCCCGCTCTCGAGGGCCGACAGGATCTTCTCCGTCTGGTGGATGGGAGTGGCCAAGTCGGCATCGGCGAAGAGGACGTATTCGCCGGCGGCCTGGAGCACCCCGGTGCGGACGGCGAAGGCCTTGCCTCGGTGGTCATTGCGGATCAGGCGCAAGGCGTCGTGTTTACCGGCGAGGGACTCCACCAGGGCGGCGGTATCGTCCCGGCTGCCGTCATCCACGACGATGACCTCGGAGGGGTAGGGCTGAGCCTCCAGGTAGGCTAGGACCTCCCGCAGGTTGTCCTCGATGCACCTCTGTTCGTTGTATACGGGTATCACGATGGACAGGTGCGGTCGGGAGTTCATCGCCTTGCCTCCAGGAGTGCTGGTGCCGGAAGAGTGGGGTGAGTATATCCCAGTCGTCGAGGGCACGGAAAACCGCCATCACCGAGGAGCGCCGGTCCCGGCGGGTCATTTGCTTGCCGAGGCTCATCGGGGGACCGTATAATGCCTGAGATTCGCCGGTCGGAGGCATTTCCCCGTGCAGCAGTTCCTGGTTGGGCTCGCTCCCTTTCTTAGGGTGGTTCAGATACTGATGGCCGTCGCCGTCGCCGCCGTGGTCATTCTCCAGGCCCGAAGCGGCGGGATGGGCAGCATGTTCGGGGGCGACTCCTCCATGTACCGCACCCGCAGGGGCCTGGAGAAGACCCTCTACGAGGCGACCATCGTCCTGGGGGTGTTGTTCGTGGTCTTCGCCCTGCTCAACGTCTTGGCCACGCCCTCCGCTTTCTAGCCGGACGTGACCCAGATACGGCCACCTCGCTCCTCCCACTCTCGGCTGCGCTGGCAGATCGTCATCGCCGGCGTGGGCATCCTGCTGGTGGCCGGGTTTCTGCTGCAGTCGGCCAGCGCCTATGAGACGGTGCTGGTGGCCGCCAGTGGAGGTACCTTCGTCGAGGGAGTGGTGGGCAGCCCCCGCTATCTGAATCCCCTGCTGTCCCAGGGCAACCGAGTGGATGCCGACATCGTCTCCCTGGTGTTCAGCGGCCTAACTCGCATGGATGAGTGCGGCAGCATCGTGCCCGACCTCGCCTCGTCCTGGGAGATATCCCCGGACGGGTTGACCTACACCTTCCAGTTGCGGGAGGGAGCCTTCTGGCATGACGGGGTGCCGGTGGTGGCCGAGGACGTAGCCTTTACCGTGGGCCTCCTGCAGAACCCGGACTACCCCGGCCCTCCCTGGTTGGCGGATCTCTGGCGGGACGTGGCCGTGTCGGTGCCGGCCGATCGCACCGTGATCTTCCAACTCCCGGAGCCTTACGCCCCCTTCCTCTCCTATACCGACCTGGGGGTAGTTCCCTCGCATTTGCTCCAGGGGGTGCCCGTTGCCGAGCTGTCGCAGGCACCCTTCAACCGGCTGCCGGTGGGCTCGGGCCCGTTCTCGGTGTTGGAGAACGATCTCTCCCACGTGCTCTTGGCCGTCAACCCCAGCTTCTATGGGGAGGACCGCCCCTATCTGGAGGAGATAGAGTTCCGCTTCTACCGGGACCTGGGGGAGGCCCTGCGGGCGCACGCCCGTGGGGAGGTTCACGCCATTTCCGACATCACCTCCGAATACATGCCCGAGGTGGCGGCGGATGCCTCCCTGAACGTGTATTCGGCGCCGGTGGCCCGGATGGACCTGGTCTTGGTGAACCTAAAGAGCGCCGGAGCTACCTTCCTGGAGGACCCGAGGCTGCGCCGGGCCCTGATGTACGCCCTGGACCGGGACCGGCTGGTCGGCCGGGTGCTGGAGGGTCAGGGACTGGTGGCCCACGCCCCCTTCGCCGCCTGCTCCTGGGCCCTGGATCCCCAAGGCCCCACCTTCTCCTACGATCCTCAGCAGGCCAAGGCTCTCCTGGAGGAGGCGGGCTGGGTGGACCTGGATGGGGACGGAGTGCGGGAGAACGAGGGGCGACGCCTGGCCATCTCCCTACTGGTGACCAACGAGCGCCGGCCGCGGGCGGTGGCGCAAGAGTTGGCCCGGCAGTGGGCGGCGGTGGGGGCGGCGGTCTCTACCGTTCCCCTGGGATTCAGCGACCTCATCGAGAACCAGCTTGAGAGCCATCGCTTCGACTTGGCCCTAGTGGAGCTGTCCCTCGGTGGCGACCCCGATCCCTACGCCCTATGGCACAGCACCCAGATAGAGGCCGGGGGACAGAACTACTCCGCGTTCTTGGATCGGGAGGCGGATGGGCTCCTGGAGGCGGCCCGCCGGCAATGGGACCTGGAGGCGAGGAAGGAGATGTACAGCCGCTTCCAGGCGATATTCGCCGAGAAGCTGCCGGCCCTGCCCCTGTACTATCCGGTCTACACCTACGTCGTGGACAAGGCAGTGCATGGGGTGGAACTGGGGCCGATGGTGGACGCCGGCGACCGCTTCCGTAGCGTCAATCAGTGGTACGTGAACTCCCGCAAGGTGCGGGTCCGCGAGGCGGCCGTGGACGCCGGGGGATAGCGGGAAGCCTTCCCTTGGGAGTGGCACCGATCATGCAGCGTAAGGCTCCAGCGATGAGGGGCCGGAGCGGCCGAAGTTGACAAGGGTGGGGGCCGCTGATATCATCGCCATTGTTACGCCGAAGTGGTGAAATGGCAGACACGCAGCGTTCAGGACGCTGTGAGCATTAGCTCATGTGGGTTCAAATCCCACCTTCGGCACCAGTAAGGCCCCAGAGTCACGAGACCTGGGGCTTTTGTGTTGACCGGGGGGTAGCGCGTGGGTTGGAGCAATCGTCGTCGGCCGTCCCGTCTGGTGCGGATCCTCATGCTGGCCCTGGTGCTGATGATCATCCCCTTGGGGATCGAGTACATGCGCCAGTCGAGCCTGAAGCAGCAGTGGTTGGGGGCTGAGAGCCGGATGCTCTTGGAGCAATCCACCGCTGAGGCGGAGCGTCTGGACTTGGAAGCGCGCCAGACCTACGTGCAGACGGATGCCTACATCGAGCGGGCGGCACGGTCGCGGCTGCGGATGACCCGGCCTGGGGAAGTGCTGGTGGTGCTGGTGGGGACGCCGCGGGCTTCCACCCGGCTGCCGGTACCGGTTCTCGCTCCCAGCCCGACTTCGGTTCCGGAGCCCTGGTGGCGGCGGATCCTCGATCGGTAGCAGTTTTGCCATATGTGGGGGGATGGGGTATACTCCCAATCGTTGTCGCGGGGTAGAGCAGTGGCAGCTCGTCGGGCTCATAACCCGGAGGTCGTTGGTTCGAATCCAACCCCCGCTACCTGCTAGGCACATGGGAGATGGTTGACGCCATCTCCCTTACTCTTGGCGACGTAGCTCAGCGGTAGAGCAGGGGACTCATAAGCCCTTGGTCACTGGTTCAATCCCAGTCGTCGCCACTGAGATACGCCCCTCGGGGCGCTGTACCAGCCTCCCTTACCGGTTTCGGTAGGTGGGGGCTTTCTCTTTGCCCCTTTCTCCTGCCATCAGGGGTTCAGGCCGATGTGCTATACTCGCCCAAGGATGATACGTGGTCCCGCCATGGAATAGGATGAGTCCTGTGAGTGGCCCGGGAACTGTCCGGCGCCGGGCGGGCGAGGTTCACCGCGACGGCCTCACTAGGAACCGGGGAGGTCAGGCCCATGTTCTTCACCGGGAGACGAATACTCGCGGTGCTGGCGTTGCTCGCGCTTCTGACGGGCTGCGGAGCCACTCCGCCGGCCGGCCCAGATGCGGTAGTCACGGCGTCGATGGGTGAGCCATCTCCCACCACCACTCCTGCGAGCGCTGCCACGGATGCGCCGACGGCCTCACCCTTCGCAGGCATGACGGAAGCCAAGGTGGTCGAGGTGATTGATGGGGATACCATCAGGGTCAGGATAGGGGGCGCGACCCATGCCGTGCGCTACATCGGCCTGGACGCGCCGGAGCTGGCGCGTGAGGACCAGCCGGCGGAGTTCATGGGTCCCGAGGCCCGGGCCGCCAACCTAGCGCTAGTCGAGGGTCAGACCGTCTACCTAGAGAAGGACACGAGCGAGACTGACCAATACGGGCGGCTGCTGCGGTACGTGTGGCTGGCTGACGGGCGCATGGTCAACGAGGAATTATGTCGGTTGGGGTACGCTGAATCCCGCGCCTATGCCCCGGATGTGAAACACCAAGAT
>JBBQIE010000255.1:0-4602 GCA_038324625.1 Anaerolineae bacterium
GGGTGACGGCCAGGGAGGTGGGATCGAGGTTGGCCAACATCTCCTGTTCGATGGCGGTGAGGTTCAGGTCGGCACCGTCCGGGGCGGCGCTCACGATCTCCCCGTCCTCGACCAGCAGGAGGGCGCTGAAAGCGGGGTAGAACTGGAGACCCCGGCGGAGGGCGGCAGCCCGACCACCCGGGGTCTGAAGGTCCTCTTCCTCGATGCCGGTGGCCAGGAAGGCCTGGCTCTCCTCCAGGGCTCGGGAGAGCCGTTGAGCCCCGGAGGCGGCATCGCGGGCGGCCTCGTCCAGGGCCCAGCGGGTGGCGGTGGAGACGGCGGTGGTCAGGAGCATGGTGAGCACGGCCACCAGGGCGATTCCGGCCGAAGGCAGGTAGGCGGCCATCACTTGGGCCCGTAGGCTGCGGGCCCAGGGCGGCACCCGGGAGGGTACGGGCACCGGCCGGCCCAAGGGGGTGAAGTAGAGCAACTGAAGCACCAGCCCGGCGGGGATGACCTGGGCCACCAGAAGAGTGCCGGTGATGAGGGTCTGGTCGTAGGCCGCTTGCAGGCTGGTCAGGAGGGGGCCGAAGGTACTCGAGTGTTCAGCGGCGAAGATCACCGGCAACACCAGGATCGCCGCCGCCGGCCCGGCGAGGAGGGGTTGGCGGAGCAGCCGAGGGAGCAGGCCGCGGTAGGGCTGGGTGAGGAAGAAGCTGAGCAGCAGGCCCAGGTAGGCCCCCACCAGCCCGTTCAGGGGGTTGTGGCCGTACCAGAGGGCGACCCCGGTGGAGGTGACCAGCCCGACCACCACCGCCTCCACCGGACGACCGTAGGCGGCGGCCACCATCAGGGGGATGAGAACCATCAGGGGAGCGGCCACCGTCCGTCCGGCGGTCATCCAGGAATAGGGGCCGGGCCAGACGTGCAGCACCACCACCCGGGCGGCGATGAGGGCCACCGGCACCAGGGCCAAAGCCGTCCCGCGAGGCCATCGCCGCACCAGATAGCCCCGCCGGGAGTAAATGAGCAGCGCCATCAGCAGGAACAGGCTGCCGGCGATCAGCAGGTAGTAGCCGCTGTCCCGGACCGGGGGCAGGAGCACCGGCGTCCGCCAGGGTTCTATGGGAGTAACTTGGGCGACAACATCCATCAGTAGAAGACCGTCTCGCTCCGGAGAGTGCGCGGCAGGGACCAGGGTGATCATCCGCGGGGCCCGCAGGGGCGATTATAGCAGGGGGTTATGTCCGGTCAAGGTCAAGGCAAGGTCATTTCCTGCTCTCGCCCCGATAATGTCCTGGTTCGAGAGAGGGTAGAACGGGGTTGGGGTGGGCTCTGGGGCAAGCGCCGGCAGACGAGCGGGAGGGACGAGCGGCTAAAGGCGCCCGCTGAGGGCCTTCGGCCAGGGGATGGAGTCACGGGGCTTCCTTGGCCGAAGGCCTTCAGCGGTGGGCTTCAGACCGCCGCCTGACATCACACGAACCAGGACAATCTCGTCCCGATAAAGGCGTGACGGTCACGGCAAGGGAAAACGGCTGGAGATGTGAGCCGGAAAGAAGAGGGAGGGATTGGGTGATTCCCCATACCCTCCCTCTCTGTGTCTCCGTGCCTCTGTGGCTAACCCCTCAGGATTCGAGGTCCTTGCGCATCTGCTCGAACTCCTCGCGGGTGATCTCGCCGCGAGCGTACCTCTCCTTGAGGATGTCCACGTGCGCCGGCCGACTCGATTCCGAGCGGGTCGGGGGAAGGTAGCCGCGGGACCCGGAGCCACTGCCGCGGGCCAGCAACACCACCACCAAAACGATCAGCCCCAGGAAGAACAAACCGCCGATGAACATGCCCATGCCACCAAACAGTCCCCAATTACCCATATGAAACCCTGATCCCCACATAATCCTAACCTCCAATACCACTATGGCGCTGGTTCCGGCCCCGCCAGTCTAGCCCGCGGGCAGCAACCCCTGGACCAGCTCGCTGACATAAATCATAGTACCGCCGTAGGGTATACACAACTTGCCCGCGGTTCCCCGGAAAAGGCGAACCCCGAGCCTTAGTAGGCTCGGGGTTCGTACCATCATCCTACTCGCCGGCTCAGAAGCTGCTCTGAGGGGTCCAGCGGCCACCCATGTTGCCGCCGTAGTTGTTATTCTGAGGGGTGGAGAAGCCCATGCCGCAGCCGCCCCGGCCACCGAATCCACCGCGCCCGCCCATTCCGGCGCCGCGCTGAGCCATCCAGTCGGCCTGATCCTCAGTGATGAGGCCCTGCTCCACGGCCTTCTGCACTGCCAGGTCACGAGCTTCCTGCATCAGGGCCGGCACTTCGTCGGCGCTGATGCCGTTGGCGAGAGCGATCTGCCAGAAGGTCTGGCCGGCGTCGTGAGCCGCCTCGAAGTCCGCCAGTTCCATACCCAGCACCTGAGCCATGGACTCTTCCATGACTTCGCTCAGGTAACCGGTGCCTCGCGTCTCGACCTGATCGCCGCCCCACATGCCGCCGCGGCCCATGCCCCGGCCGTAGCCGTAAGTAGTGCCGGGCTCGTCGGCGAAGGCCATCAGCGCCCCACCGAAGGTCAGGGCCAAGACCCCGGCCACCGCCAGAACTGCCATCCACTTCTTCATCTGTGACTCCTTTGAGTTAGCCGTGAGCCCCGTGCTCACGTGTCTGGAATGAATATAGCAGGGGATTGTGGAGAAGTTATGGAGAGTAGGCGCAGTTTCGCTATCATTTGCTTGACCGCACCCACGCCCTGGGGGATGATCGGCCCTACGGGCCAGGCCGCGCCGGAGGATGCTCATGGGGGTGTTCCGATGCACCTGAAGGTTCAGCAGCGCTACCTCAACCTACCGGTCCGCGACGGTGTTCCCCTTCGGCACCTCCGCCTCTCCCTCGACTCCGAGATCGCCTACGCCTTCGATGTGGAGCTGACCGAGGAGGAGACCGACTTCTGGGTCCACGCCGACCTGTCCCCCTGGCAGGGCCTCACCGTCACCCTGGACCTGGACGGCGACCAGGACTCACCCCGGCTCAACGCCCTGGTCCTCGCCGACGAGGCGATGGCTTTCGAGGGGGCCTACCGCGAGCCTCTCCGGCCCCGGTTCCACTTCACCGCCCTCCGAGGCTGGAACAACGACCCCAACGGCCTCCTCTTCCACGATGGCCGGTACCACCTCTTCTACCAGCACAACCCCTTCGGCCGGCACTGGGGCAACATGCATTGGGGCCACGCCCTCAGCCCGGACCTCGTCCACTGGGAGGAACTGGGCGAGGCCCTGCTGCCCGACGAGACCGGGACCATGTTCTCCGGCTCCGGGGTAGTAGACCGGCGGAATACCTCCAGCCTGGGAACGGGGAACGATCCGCCCCTGATCTGCCTCTACACCGCCGCCGGGGGGAAGTCGCCCGAGTCGCTGGGCCGGCCCTTCACTCAGTGCCTGGCCTACTCCAACGACCGGGGCCGCACCTGGAGCAAGTACGCCGGCAACCCGGTCCTGGATCATGTGGCCGGGGAGAATCGCGACCCCAAGGTGATATGGCACCGGGGGTCAGGCCGCTGGGTCATGGCTCTCTACCTGGAGGGGCCCACCTACGGCCTCTACTCCTCCCCGGATTTGATCCACTGGCGCCAGGAGTCCCGCCTGGAGGTGGGCGACGGCACCGAGTGCCCGGACCTGTTCCCCCTCCCCCTGGACGGCAACCCCGCCCGCGATAAGTGGGTTTTCTGGGCCGCCAACGGCGCCTACCGGGTGGGCGCCTTCGATGGCTCTCACTTCCGGCCCGAGGGCGAGGTGCGGCACTTCTACCATGGGAGCGACGCCTACGCCGCCCAGACCTGGAGCGACGTGCCGGAGGAGGATGGCCGCCGCCTGCAGATCGCCTGGCTGCGGGGGGGCATCACCGGCACCCCTTTCAATCAGATGATGACCTTCCCCCTGGAGTTGAGCCTGCGAAGCGCCGGCCAAGGCCCGGCCCTCTTCGCCCGCCCGGCGAGGGAGATCGCCCGCCTGCACCGCCAACACCAACAATGGGAGGACGTGCCCCTGGCCGATCTGGAGTCGGCCGGCCGCGATCTGACCGGCGACGCCTACCACCTCCGGGCCCGCCTCCGTGGCTCCGGCTCCTGGCGATTGCGCCTACGGGGAGTGCCCTTGGAATACGACGCCGACCAGAAGGAAGTGACCTTGGGCCAGTGCCGGGCTTCTCTCCCCCTCGACGGCCCGGTGAGCCTGGAGGCCCTGGTGGATCGCACCTCCCTGGAGGTCTTCCTGGACGACGGTCGGCTCTACTTCCCCTTGAGCGTCATCCTGCCGCCCCCCGGGGAAGTGCCGGCCCTGGCGGGAGAGGGCGAGGCCCGCCTGGCGCCCCTGGAGATGTGGGAACTCTAGGCTCGCGGCCATCGTCAGGGGCCAACCTTCAGTTGTCATCGCGTGTCATCGCGGTGGTTCATCGCCGCCTCTCCGACGTACAATGGACCCGGATGGCCGAGGACCGTCCAACGCGGGCAGACGGCGAGGAAGGAGCGATAGCCCATGACCGGCAGCGAGACCATGTCCCGACGGGAGCGACTGGAGGCGGCCTTCTCCGGCCGGGAGGTGGACCGCACCCCCATCTTGGGCGGGTGGATC
>JBBQIE010000256.1:0-4583 GCA_038324625.1 Anaerolineae bacterium
AGCCGGTGAAGCTGTAGGCGATGGCGACCGTGGTGGAACTGGTGAGGAAGTAGCCCTTCTCTGCCGCCATGGTCCCCAGCTCTCGAAATTCGTCCCACGTGCCCGGAGGGTTGTCCGCGTCCCATCCCACCTCGGTGAGGAGACCCTTGTTGGCCACGAAGCCGTCGCAGTAGAAGGTCTTCGGATACATGATCCGCTTGCCTTCCCAGGAGAGCCCGGGATAGAAGACCTCGGGAATATCAGCCCATACCTCGGGGCCGAGGATGTCATCCAGGGGCTCCATGCAATCGCTGCGCCCGAAGAGCTGGATGGTGTCAATGTCGGTAGCGGCGATGTCCGGTGCCTGCCCGGCAGCATAGGCTGCCAGCATCTTCTCGCGCCGGCCGCCCCAGGGCAGAATCTCGATGTTGGTCTTGATATCGGGATACTGCCCGTGGAACCTCTCCATTAGCGGATTCCATATCATGGTCTGATCGTCTTCCGTCATCGGGAAGGTCCAGATGGCGAGTTCGCCCGACGGGCTCGCTACCGGAGCGGCGGTGGCTTCGCCGGCGGTCGCGACCGTCGGCTGTTCCGTGACCGCCGGGGTGGCCGGGGCACAGGCGGCTAGGGCCGCCCCCGCCACCGTAAACGCACCCATCCGGAGCAAGTGCCGACGCGTGAATCGTTTGTTGCCATTCATCCTTTTGTCTCCCTCCTCTGAATGAAGATCGCTCGTTTCCCTCATGCGAAGGCTACACACACCGCCTATCAGGCATCTCCTGACAGGCCACCCCTCAATTGTACAGCACCCGACGGCCCCGTGGGGCTCCCATCCTTGACATCCACCTGACAGAATTGAGACAATTCCGACACGGCCGTCCCGTCCGACCCTACGCCCGAGGTCAGAACGTGTCACCCATCTCCGCCGACGACGTTCACCAGGCCCTCCTCTGCCTCTACAGCCCCGCCGAGCTGGCCGGCAGCCGGCTGGCCGAGCTCCTGCCCGAAGTGAGCCGGGTGCAGGACCCGGTGGAGAGGGCCCAGCTTCTCCGGGGCCGGCTTCTGGACGCCATCGAGCTTCTCCGTCCCGCCGCCCGCGCCGCCCCCGCCGCCGTCGCCTCCCGCGCCTATGACTGCCTACGGCTGCGGTATGTCTCCGGCCTGAAGGTGGACGAGGTAGCCCGGAGCCTGGCCGTCAGCCCGCGCCAAGCCTATCGCGACCTGGGCTGGGCTGAGGAGCAACTCTCCGTCCTCCTGGGATCTCAGCGCCCTCCGGCGGAGGCGGCGGAGCCCGAGGACGCCGGCGTCCTCGGGCTCCAGGCGGAGATCCAGGCCCTGGCCCACAAGCCTACGCCGGTTCGCCTCATGGCCGTGGTGGAGTCCGCCATCGCCACCGTGGCCCCCCTGGCGGAGAAGGCCGGCGTCTCCCTGCACCCCCGGTTCTCGGGCGGCGACCCCACCGCCGCCGTCACCCCAGCCCTCCTCCGGGAGGTGTTGACTCTTCTGCTCAGCGCCCTGGTGCAGAGCCCACCTTCCGCCGACATCGAGGTCACCGTGGGTCGCCGGGGCAAGTCGGCCTTCATATCCGTGCCCCTGCGTCCCCCTCACCTCATGCCCCGGTACGACCTGGTCCGGGCCGCCCTCGAAGTGGCCCGAGCCCAGGGGTTCCGGCATGAGCTGGTGGAGACCGAGGCGGGAATGACCCTGGAACTGGAGTTGCCCCTGGCCAAGGGCCGGCAGGTGCTGGTGGTCGAGGACAATCCAGGGGCCTCGGCCCTCTATCAGCGCTACCTGGCCACCAGCGAGTGGGAACCCATCAACGTGCCCCATCCCCGGCTCTCGGTGGATTGGGCGGCCACCCACGAGGTGGACGCGGTGATCCTGGACATCATGATGACGGAGCTGGATGGTTGGTCGGTGCTCCGGGGCCTCCGGAGCGACCCCCGCACCGAGAGCCTCCCGGTGATCGTCTGCTCGGTGCTGAACGATCCCGAGCTGGCCCAGGCCCTGGGGGCCACCGCCTGCCTCACCAAGCCGATATCGCGGCTGGACCTCCTGAAGACTCTCAGGCAGGCGGCTCGGGAGGGTACGCCGGCCTCAGATGCGCCAGACAGGCCCGAATGAGATGTAGGGTGTCCTCCTCGGTGAACCCGGAGTGCGAGGTGACCGAGAAGGTACGGGCCGGACTGCCGGCTCCCTCGGAGGGATGCAGGGCCGTTAGGGCTATGATCCGCGCTGATCGCCCCCACTCCGAACCCCGCAGTTCCCGCGCTACCTCCCACCCGTCCGCGCCCGGCAGAGCGATGTCGAGCAGGATCAGGTCCGGGCGAAGCTCCTGGGCCAGGCGCAGGGCCCGCTCGCCGTCCGGGGCGCAGAAGACCTCGACCGGTTCGGCCTTCACCTGCAGCAGACGCTCGATCAGGTGGGTGAAGGCGGCATCATCGTCCACCACCAGTATCCGGCGAACCGAGGGCGTCTTCTCCAGGGCCCCCAGCAAGCGGTCCCCGGTAACCGGCTTCACCAGCCAGTCGTCGAAGAGGGCCGCCTCCTCTCGCCAGGTGCTGCCGGGGAGGGAGCAGTGCAGCACCGGGAGCGGCTCGGCCAGTATCCGCGGGGAGGGGCCGAAGTCGCCTACCCCTCCCACCGGGGGCACGTTGATCACCACCGCTTCCGGATGCCGGGCGTAGACCAGGCTCAGGGCGGCGGGAATGTCGGCGGCCGGCAGCACCTGGTAGCCCTCGAGCTGCCGGGTCAGGAAGCCGTTGTCCTCCCCCGTGCCTACTACCACCACCGACGGCAGGCCCGCCGAGGGCTGCTCCCTTCCCATGACCGGGGGAGGTAGGTGGACCACCTGCTTGTCGGCCAGGGGCAGGCTGAAGCTGAAGGTGCTTCCCTTCCCGACTTCGGTGTCCACCCAGATGCGGCCGCCGTGCATGTTGACGAACCGCTTGGCGATGGCCAAACCCAGCCCACTCCCGCCGCTGCCCAGGCCCTCGAGGCCCGGTCCCTGGGCCTGGTGGAACTCCTCGAACATGCCCGGCAGATCCTCCGCCGGGATGCCGTGTCCGGTGTCGGATACCGAGACCACCACTTCCTGATCCATCAGACGGGCCCTGACGGTCACCGCCCCGGCCTCGGTGAAGCGAAAGGCGTTCGCCAGCAGATTGATGAGCACCTGCTCGATGCGGACCCGGTCTATCCATAAGGGGGGGAGGGACTCAGAGACCTCCACCTGGAAGCTCACCCCCGGCCGGTCCCGTAGAAGCCGGGGCACCAGGTCGGCCACCTCGGCTATCAGGGCCCGGAGGTCGGCCCGCTCCCGCCGGATGGGCATCTTGAGGGCCTGGAGGCGGGCCAGGTCCAGGATGTCATCCACCAGGTCGGAGAGGTAGCGGGCGCTGGACTGGATCTCGCTGATGTCGCGACGCAGGTCCGTGGTCCAGGTGACGTCGCCATAGACCTCGGGGTAGCGCTGCATCACCTCCAGGAAGCCCAGGATGGTATTGAGGGGGGTGCGCAGCTCATGGCTCACGGTGGTGGCGAACTCTTCCTTGAGCCTGCGAGCCTCGAGGGCCTCTCTCTGGGCCAGGGTGAGCTCGTGGAGGCCGCGCTTCAGGAGGCCGTTGGCCGTGGTTAGGGCCCGGTTGAGCTGGTTCACCTCCTGCTGGCGCTGCCGCACCTCCCGGGTGAGATCGGCCACGCTCTCGGTGAAGGCCCAGGCCTGGCTGAGTTCCTCCCGGAAACGACGAGCCAGGAGGGCCGAGAGGCCGCCGATGGCCGCCACCATGAAGATGCCGGCAATATCGGCTGTCTCGCCGACCGATGACTGGTAGACCAGGGCTCCCATCCCGGCCAGGGCAGTAACGGCGCCGGCCACCGGGCCCAGGCCGAAGGCGGCCAGCAGCGCCGGTAGCGCGAAGAAGGCCCCGGCCGGTCGGACGTCCAAGACGAGGTAGGCGAAGGCGATGGTGCCCCAAGCCAGCCCCACCTGGAGGGCGAGCACGGTGGGCGACCGGAGCCCGGAGCCCAGGCTCAGCCAGAGGCACAGGGAACTGACCAGGAATATGGCCCCCAGCAGTATGGGCTTCTCTGAGTGGCTGCTCAGCTGCTGGAACCAAGACAGGTAGCCGAGGGCGGCGAACACCACCCCGGCCACGGCCGCCACCTCTTTCTGGAGACCGCTCCAGCTGATCGGCCGGGCTCCGCGTGTCATCGTCTGCATCCTTAGCTCCCCACTGAACCGCTCCGTGGCGCCGGTCAGAGCCCCGAGAGGGGGAAGCGCATGACGGCGACACCCTCCTTGCGCAGGGAGACGATGACGTAGAACTGGTCGCCGTGGATCAGGGTGTGAGGGTAGCCGTATAGGCCGCCCTTGTGCATGCCGGCCCGCTTCTGGCGATAGGGATCGTCGGCGGCGATGAGATAATGGCGGTCAAAGCGGAGGCCGTCCTCCGAGAGGGAGAGCACCAGGGGGTTGCGGGCCCCGCGGGGCTCGGGGTCGGGGCAGCCGACGTAGTAGAAGCGCCCGTCGGGCAGGCGCCCGAAGTGAAACTTGGTGTTGTTATCGGTGAAGTCGGTGGGTCGAGGCGCCGACCAGGTGG
>JBBQIE010000257.1:0-4575 GCA_038324625.1 Anaerolineae bacterium
CACTTCCTCGTCGGTGGCCTCCACCCGCCCGAAGCGGATGTTGTTCATCACCGTGTCGCTGAAGAGGAAGGTGTCCTGCAAGACGATGCCGATCTGGGCCCGCAGAGTGTGGTTCTGGACATCGCGCACGTCTATGCCGTCCACCTTCACGGCGCCGGCGGTCACGTCGTAGAAGCGGGGTATCAGGTTGACGATGGTAGTCTTACCGGCGCCGGTGGGCCCGACGATGGCGATGGTCTGACCGGGCTCCACCTGGAAGCTGACGTCCTCCAATACCGGCTCGTCCTTGATGTAGGCGGCCCCGACGTGATCGAACTCCACCGCGCCCACGATGGGGGGCATGGCCTGGGCCCCGGGCTTGTCCTGGATCTTGGGTTCCTCATCCAGGATGCCGAAGATGCGCTCGGCGCCGGCGACGGCGCTCTGGATGTTGGCCCAAAGGGTAGCGATCTGCTGGATGGGCTGGTTGAACCGCTGCACGTAGGCCAGGAAGGTGACGATCAGGCCCAGGGAGACGGTGGTGCCCCAGAGGGTGTTGCCCCGGAGCAGAGCCAACCCGCCGATCACGGTGACGATGGCCACGGCGACGTAGCCTAGGGCCTCCAAGGAGGGCGAGAGGGCGGCAGTGAAGGAGACGGCCTTGATGTTGGCGTCGCGGTTGGCGGCGTTGGACAGGCGGAAGTTGTCGAAGTTGGCTTCCTCCCGCCCGAAGGCCTGCACCTCCCGGACGCTGGAGATGGTCTCCTGCAGGTCGGCGTTCACTTTGCCGATCTCCACCCGGGTGCGGCGGAAGGCCTTGCGGGCCTGGCCGGAGAACCACACCGTGATCACCAGCATGGCGGGGATGACGGTCATGCTCAGGAGGGCGTAGGGCGCGCTCAGGGTGAGCATGTTGTAGGCGATCCAGACTATCAGCAACGCGCCGCTGGTGACGCTCACGAGGGCGAAGCTGATGGCCTGCTGGATGGTTTCCATATCGTTGGTGATGCGGCTCATGATGTTCCCGGCTTCATTCTCGGCGTAGTAGCTGAGGGAGAGCCGGTGAAGATGCTCGAAAACCTCCACCCGCAAGTTCTTCAGCACCCGCACCCCGGACCAACGCATGAGGTAGAACTGGAGGCCGCCGGTGAGGGCGCCGATCACGTATAGGCCCACGATCACCAAGATGAGCCCGCCGAGGCCACTGATGGTCTCCGCTTGAGTGGCGTTAGGGTTGACGGTGGTGTAGGTGCAGCGATCGGCGGCCGCGGCGCCCTCGGTCGTTCCCAGTCGCTGGGAGACGCCGGGAGTGATGTAGCAATCCACCGCCTGCCCCAGCAGTTCCGGGCCGCGCACCTGGGCCCAAGTGCCGATGATGACGAACGCCGCCACCAAGAGCAGCGCCGGCCAGTAGGGCTTAAAGTAGCGGGCCAGTCGCGAGAGGGTAACGCCGACCTTCTGGGGTTTCCTGGTCTCTCCCGTCATCATGTGGCGGGGTCCGCCTCCAAACATGGGTCTCTCCTGATGTCATTTCCGGTGGTCTACCGGGTAAGTGTTGATGTGTTGGGGTTGGGGAACCTCTCCCCCGGCCCCTCTCCGAAACGGAGAGGGGAAGTCCGGCTCCCCCTTCCTTCGCAGGGAAGGGGGCAATAGGCAGAAGCGCAGCGCCTGCCGCTGGGGGGTTAGGTCTCCACGCTCTCGGTCTCGGCGTCGCCGACCAACTGGGAATGGTAGATGTCGGCGTAGATGGGGCTGCTCTCCAGGAGCTCCTCGTGCTTGCCCCGCGCGGCGATCCGGCCCCGCTCCAGGACCAGGATCTGGTCGGCGTTGCGGACGGTGCTGATGCGCTGGGCGATGACGAAGCTGGTCCGGCCCTGCATCAGGCGGTCCAACGCCTGCTGGATGGCATACTCGGTGGCCATGTCCACGCTGCTGGTGGAGTCGTCCAGGATGAGGATGCGCGGGTCCAGGAGCAAGGCGCGGGCGATGGCCACCCGCTGCTTCTGGCCGCCACTGAGAGTGGAGCCGCGCTCTCCCACCGGGGTATCGTAGCCCTGAGGGAAACTCATGATAAAGTCGTGGGCGGCGGCGGCTTTGGCCGCCTCCTCGACCTCCTCTTGGGTGGCGTCGGGCCGGCCATAGGCGATGTTGTCCCGGATGGTGCCGCTGAAGAGGGTG
Organism: Anaerolineae bacterium; assembly: GCA_038324625.1. GTDB lineage: Bacteria > Chloroflexota > Anaerolineae > DRVO01 > DRVO01 > JBBQIE01. The sequence continues at coordinate 2,158 of JBBQIE010000257.1, forward strand.
GTATCTTGGAGGACCACCCCGATCTGATCGCGTAGGGAATCCAAGGTGACCTCTCGGACATCATGGCCGTCTATCAGCACCCGGCCCCCGGTCACGTCGTAGAAGCGGGGTATCAGGTTGATGATCGAGCTCTTGCCGCTACCGGTGGCGCCTAGGAGGGCCACCGCCTGCCCGGGCTCGGCTACGAAGCTGAGATCGCAGAGGACGGGTTCGCCGCTGCCGAAGTACTTGAGATCCACGTCGTCGAACTCGACCCGTCCCTGGACCGGCGGCAGCGCGATGGCGCCCGGCTCGTCGGTGACATCGCTCTTGGCATCGAGGATCTCGAACACCCGGCTGGCGGAGGCGCTGGCCTGAGACATCTGGGAGATGATGAACCCGAGTTGGCCGAGAGGGAAGAAGACGTACATCAGGTAGAGGCTGAACTTCTGCCATTCGCCGAAAGTGAGGGTGCCAAGGATGATCTGGCGCCCGCCGTAGTAGAGGATGGCGGCATTGCCCAGGTTGGAGATGAGGAACACCACCGGGAAGAGCACCGAGAAGATGGCGGAGATCTTCAGCTGCTGGCGCATGAGGCTTTCGGCGGAGACATCGAAGCGCTTCTGCTCCTGCGGCTCCCGGACGAAGGCCTTCACCACCTTGATCCCGGCCAGGTTCTCCTGAAGAATGGTATTGAGGCGGGATAGCCGGATCTGCACCTCCATGAACAAGGGCTGGCTGATGGCCCCGAAGGCCATGAAAACCACCAAAGCCACGGGCAGGATGGGCAGGATGACCAAGGTGAGGCTGGCGTTGGTCAAGAACAGAATGGTCAGGGCTCCGATGAAGAGGACCAAGGCCTGGAGGCTCATGAGCAGGCCCTGTCCGATGAAGATGCGCATCTTCTCCACGTCGTCGGTGGCCCGGATCATCAGCTGGCCGGTCTGGGTACGGTCGTGGTAGCTGAAGGATAGGTTCTGGATCTTGGAGTAGAGATCGTTCCGCAGGTCGAAGGCGATGCTCTGGGAGACGGTCTCCGACATGTAGCTCTGGGCGAAGGCGAACAGCCCGCGCATGATGGCGAAGGCCACGATGAGGACCCCGGCCCAGATGAGGGCCGACTCCGAACCGGTCAGGAACTGCTGGTACTGCTCCGGCGTCCAGTTGAGAGACTGAAGGGCCTGGGCCCGGATGGCGTCGGGGATGGAGGCCAGCTGCCTGGCGATGGAGCCCTGGGTGAAGGCATCAATGATGTTCTGCACCAATTGGGGCACCACCAACTGCGCCCCCGTGGCCGCCAACAAGGCCACGTAGGCGATGACCGCTACTTTGGGATAGTGCCCCAGGTAACGGATGCCGCGGCCGAGGGCGGCGAAATCGGGACGAGTGCGCTTCATGGGAGGTTGAGCCTGCACTATTCTGCCTCCAAAACGGGGTGCGATTCAGGGTCGGGGCTCTCGGTCCGGCAAGCCCCGTTAGTGACTAGCGAATGCTGGGTCTTCTCCAGCAGGGCCACCAGCTCCCGGCGTTCGTCGGGGCTCAGCCCGGAGATCAGCTCGTTCATGGCGGCCAGGTGCTTGGGGGCCGTCTCCGTGACCAGGGCACGCCCGACGTCGGAGAGGCGGATGCGAAACACCCGCCGGTCGTCCTCATCCAGGGTGCGCTCGATCAGGCCCTGTTCCTCCAGGCCGCGCAGGAGGGAGCTGATGGTGTTCTTGCTCACCCTCTGATGGTGGCTGAGGTCGGTGGGAGAGATGCCTCGGCCGTCAGAGCGCTTCTCCTCCCCATAGAGCCGCATGAGTAGCCCGATGCGGGGGCCGGAGAGATCACTGTCGCGCAGCCGGTGGAAGGCGGCATTCTCGTACAGGTTGGCGACGATCCGGAAGAGCCGGGCGATCTCCAGGCCGGAGGTTTCCACCCCCCCGGCAAGCTCCTGGAGCAGGGCCCGGAACTCCTGCTTTCGACATTCGACTTGGTGATCATCCATTGGGCACGGCCCTCGCTCCCGACGATATCGTGGTGATAGTAACAGGCAGAATAGTACGACGGCTCATCACCCTGAGCAAATCGGGGCAACAACAAAGAGACCTCAAGGGTCTGGCGGGGAGGACTGGTGGCGGCAGATGCGGAGCGCTAGAACACCGGCCAGGTATAAGTCGTCATGCTGAGAATCCCATGACGCACGGCGCCATGCCCGAAGCCTATGACCTCGTTCCGTAGGGGCGAATCTTGTATTCGCCCTCGGTGGCCGGGCGAACACAAAATTCGCCCCTACGAGTTGGCGCTAGGTATGTCATGAGCAGCAGCATCTCGTCTGGGCCACGCGAGACCATTCACTGCGTTCAGGGTGAGGAGAATGGGCCACGTGAACACAGGCCCTGTGTTCACGTGGCCCATTGTGGCCCATTACTCGACCGGCGGGCTACGGCACCGCGCACT
>JBBQIE010000258.1:0-4565 GCA_038324625.1 Anaerolineae bacterium
GATCGTGCTCATCGCCAAGGGGGCCCACACCCCCTACTGCGATCCCGAGGGCCTCAACCGCGAGCTGGAGATCACCCTGGACCGCTTCGGCACCGACTACGTGGACCTCTACTTCCTGCACCGGGACAACCCCGAGATCCCCGTGGGCGAATTCGTGGAGTGCCTAAACGAGCATAAGCGGGCCGGGCGCATCCGGGCCTTCGGCGGCTCCAACTGGACCATCGAGCGCATCGAGGCCGCCAACCAGTACGCCCGCGCCTACGGCCTCACCGGCTTCACCGCCTCCAGCCCCAACTTCACCCTCGCCGTCTGGAACCAACCCATGTGGCCGGGCTGCGTCTCCGCCGTGGATCCCGCCTCCCGCGCTTGGTACCGGCGCACCCAAATGCCTCTCTTCGCCTGGAGCAGCCAAGCCTCCGGGCTCTTCACTGGGCGGTATGGCCCCGAGGACGCCGACGACCCGGCCGTGGCGGCGGTGGCCCAGACCTGGTTCAATGAGGACAACTTCCGCCGCTTGGAGCGGGCCCGGGAGCTGGGCCGCCGGAAGGGCGTCAGCTCCACCGAGATCGCCCTGGCCTACGTCCTCAACCAGCCCCTCAACCTCTTCGCCCTCATCGGCCCCCGCACCCTGAGCGAGACCCACACCTCCGCTCAGGCCCTCGAGGGGTCCCTCACCCCGGAGGAGATGGCCTGGCTGAACCTGGAGGAGTAGAGTCGGACACAAGACTTCGTAGGGGCGAATCTCGTATTCGCCCTCGGTGGCTACCATGGACTTGGCCCATCTGCTGAGGAGGGACCCATCCGTGAATGAGTCAGTGGACCACTACCTTGATCTACCCTACGCCCTGGAGCTGATCCCGGAGGAGGACGGAACTTGGTTCGTGCGCGTACGCGAGTTGCCGGGATGTGTCAGCGTCGGGGAAACGCCTGACGAAGCCGTGGTCATGATTCGCGATGCCATGCATGGCTGGATCGAGGCGGCACTCGAGGACGGCGATGAGGTACCGGAACCGTTTCCGGGTACCGCCTCCCCTAAAGCCGGCAAGGCCAAGGGCCGATACACCCGTGGAAGCACGCTCGAACTCGGGAGGCGCGGCATGGACGAGGCTCTGGACGTGGTGATCTCGGAATGGAATTGGTTCTTCGACAGCGACGGGGACGTCCGCCTGAGTGGGCTGATCGCCAACAACAGCTCCCGGCCTCTGGCGGCGGCCACCCCCCAGTTCCGCCTGCTGGACGGGTCGGGCAAGTTCGTGGGGGTGGCCTTCACCACCCGCCAGTTCGAGGGACCCTTGCCCCCGGGCGGGGAGGGCGCCTTCTCCTTCTGGGAGCTGCTCTACGGCCGCGAGGTGGTCGAGGTCCAGCCGGCCGGCCTATCGGACGTGAAGTTCGCCGAGGAGTAGAGGTCGCTCCTACTGCCTCTTGCTGTCCGCCAGGGTCAGACTGGGGAAGGCCTTTCCCTGTTTCCACCCGTCCTCAAGGTTGGCATCGAAGGCGCCCCCCGGGTCTTCGTCGAAGCTGGCGCTGATGTTCAGCTTGATTCTGAACTCCTTGGGGCTATTCGCGCTTATCACCTGAAGAATGTTCTTGTACAGAGGCGCCAACTCCCCGAGGGCGATAGCCCCGCTGATAGTGATAGTGCGGCCGTCAGTCGGCGGGAGCGGTGGTGTTGTCGGAATGCGCACGAATCCTTGCCAGGTGGAGTCGGTCTCAGGCGGCACCGCCGGCACGTCTGGCCCCTCCAGTTCCGCGCGGAACTCCACTCGCTGATCGCGCACCAGCACCCGGACCGCTTCGAGTAGTGAGGAATCGTCTAGCTGGGCCGGTTTGACCCGATCCAGCAGAATCGCCCGCAGAGCCGCTACCTTGACCGGCTGCTCGTCCCCTGCCAGGTCCACGATAGCCTTTAGCACTTCTGGCGGTCGCACCTTGGACGGCTGGCTGGTCACCTGCTCGTACATCGCCGGGCGCAGCAGCAGCCAGCGATGGCCCAGTTCGGGGGCGTTGCCAGGCATTACCGGACTGTCGCGGAAGAACAGCGTGGCGTAGCTGTCGCGCTCGGCACGATCGAGTTCCTCGCTGTAGAGGTGGCCGACAGCGAACCTGCCCTCGATCTGACCCAGTCGGAGCGTGTCGAGCAGGGTCTGCCGGCGAGCCAGCATCGGCAGCCCCACTTGCTGATGGAAGCGCTCCCACAACTGGCGCGTCGTTACCCAGGGCTCGCCCGCCGGCCAGGCCCGCTCCCCATAGCGATCGAGCAGTGTCTCCGGCGTTAGGTTGGGGAGGATCTCCTGGCCGCGCCCGTCTTCACTGCTCAGCCTCTCCCAGATCATGGGCGCCACCAGCTTGCCCGGGCCGTAAGCCCCCAGGCGCACCAGGCGCAATCCCAGGCGCTTGCTCGTCTGCTCGGCTGTCGTCTCCTCGACCGGGATGGCTGCCCAGGCGTAGGCGTCAATCAGGGCCCGGCGGACAGACCCGCCCCTGGTCTCAAGGTTGTCTTTCACCACCTGCTGTTGGGCCCCGCCGATCCGGGCCCAGTCCTCGGTACTCTTTTGGATCCTCTGCCAGGCCAGGTAGTCGGCTACCGTCTCTCTGGCGGTGCGGGCCAAGGACGAGTCCGCCAAACCGAAGAGGACGGTGTTGAGGTTCTGGCGGAATGCCTGCCCGCGCTTCTCCAGGATTCCGAGCAAGACCTGCCGCAACGAGGGTGACAACTCCTCCCCGGTCACCGGCTGGTCGAAGCCCATGACTACCAGCTTCAGCTCCTCGTCATCGGGGATGTCACCACCATTCTCCGGAGCGTAGATGACCTGTCCGAAGCCGTGTCCGTCTCCCAGGCTCTTCTCCAGCACCTGCTTGGCGATATAGGCCTCCACCTCGCCGGCCTGATTCGGGTCACCGCGGTAGCTCTGGTGGAGAGAGATGACGTTGGGCTCGATGCGAAAGCTGTAGCGGGCCCCCTCCTGATAGAAGTAGAACAGGCTGCCACCCAGCGATTTGAGCACATCCTCCCACTCGGCCACGGCGCCACCGGGGCGGGCACAGGCGACATGGATGCCTTGCAGCGTCACCCCGGGGCTTTCTCCCCCTCCCACACTGTGCATGAGGATGGTGGTGGCCAGGTGCTGAGCCTGACGGCGCTCACCGCCTCGACCCTTGTCGTACTCCTGCGCCTTCGCCGGCTGGGTCACCAGAGCGCGGCCGGCGGCGATGTCGGAGCCCAAGACGGCTTCCCACTGGGGATCGCCCGCTACCTCCTTAGTGATGGCGCGAATACCGGCCTCATCCAGGGGGACGTCGCCCAGTTGGAGCAACTCCGGCCCTCGATCGCTCTGGTACCGCCACCGGTCCTGCAGCACCAGGGCCAGGAAGCGCAGGGTGCCTCGGGTTAGCTGGAAGGCCGGCTTGGCCCCCCACTGCTCATACAGCACCGTGACCAGCTCGGGGTGGAAGGGATAGGCGCGGCGCAGCCGCTCCTCGTACTCGCTGCCCGAGTACTGGGAGGGCAAGCCGAGGCTGGAGTAGAGCGAGCGATAGGCTCTAGCCGTCTGGTCCGCCGCTCCCTCGTCCACCCGTTCGAACAGCCGCCGGCGCACGATCTCATGCACCTCGCTGCCCTCGGTAGGAGCGCGCTTCCTCGCCTCACGGGTCACCTGCTGCTTCAGGGAGGCGAGCCAGTCCTGGGCTTGCGGGCTGAGCATGTCGGTCCGGCTGGCGGTGAGGCTGATGATCAGGCTGCATCGTCCCGCCGTGGCCACCGCCTCCGTCAATTCCCGCAGGAAAGCCACCGTCTGGCGGGCCAGGTCTCCCTCGGCGCCCTTGATCGAGGATACCTTGTCAATGTAGTGCAGGGTCTCATCCAGGAGGATGGCGCTCGGGCCGGCTCGCTCGATCACCTGGCGGAGCAACTCGATCCCGGGCGAGACCAGCCGGGCGTCGTGCTCGGCCACTAGAGCGAAGGCCTCTGCTCCCCCGAGCTGGTAGGCCATCTCACCCCAGAGGCTACGGATGGTGATACCTTCCGCCGTCTTGCGTCCGAAGGGGTCAATATCCGCTCCCGCCAGGACGGCGACGGGCGCTTTGGACGGCCCCCCCTCCAGGCCGGCCTCGCGGATGGCATCCGCCACTTGGGGCACGCCCATGGCGGCCTCCGGGTGGGCGAGCAGGTGGTACACGGCCAGCTCAGCGTGAGTCTTGCCGCCGCCGAAGCTGGTCTGAAGCTCGACCACCGCGTTGCCCGTCTCTCTGCCGGCGAGAAGGCGAACGACATCCTGGAGAAGCTCCTTCAGCCCCTGAGTGAGGTAGGTCCGGTCGAAGAAGGTCTCGGGGTCGGCGTACTCACGCGGGCCCTCGCCCTGAACCGCCTGGGCCAGATTGGCGGCGAAGAGGCTCTCGTTTACCCGCCCCTCGCGGATGTTTCTATGGGGAGTCGCCCCCTGCCACCAATTGACCATGCTTTCCTCTCCTTAAGCTCTCACCCAACGGCCCTCACCCAAGCCACTTGCCGGATCAAGTGGCTGAACCCCTGCGCCAGGCGCTACGCTTGCCTGGCTATTCCCCACCCG
>JBBQIE010000259.1:0-4554 GCA_038324625.1 Anaerolineae bacterium
AGAAACGCCAGCCAAAGGACACCGGCCAGTGACTACAGGTGAACCTGCCCGTCCTCACCGGCCCCGACCGCTCCGAGCCCTGGGTGCGGTCCATCAACCAGTTGGCCCACCCCTCCCTCCGACTAAACTGAGACGGCCTCCCGACGTGAAATCGGGTTTGACACTACTTTGGCCGCGTGCTAGTATTGCTGCATCCTAGTGAGGTGAGAGTTGACCAGCACGCCAGACTCGTCCCTCGGCCTAGCCCTCGTAATTATGGTGCTCCTCGTAGTAGAGGAGCGGTTTCCGCTTGTCGGGAGGGAGTAGGCCCAGTACTGGGTGAATAGAATCGGTTCTTACCAAACCTCCCGACCAGGGAGGTTATTTGTTGTCTTGAGATGACGCTTTGAGGAGACCCGGGGGATGATCCCCGGAGGCGAGGGCGCACTCTTCAGATCGGTAGCGGATCGGGAGTGCGCCCTCTTACTTGGGCGAAAACCAGTCAAGGAGCGAAGCGATGGGTGGAAAGCGCAGCGACGCGGTTACGAAGGGAATCGAGCGAGCCCCACATCGCTCGCTTTTCCGAGCCCTGGGTATCAGCGATGAGGAGATGCGCCGGCCTCTGATAGGGGTGATCAACTCCTATAACGAGGTAATCCCGGGGCATCAAAATCTGGACAAGGTGGCGCAGGCGGTGAAGGACGGCATCCGCATGGCCGGCGGGACCCCGTTCGAGGTGAACGTCCCCGGCATCTGTGACGGGATCGCCATGAACCACGCCGGGATGTGCTACTCTCTGCCCAGCCGGGAGCTGGTGGCGGACTCGGTGGAGAGCATGGTTCAGGGCCACGCCTTCGATGCCATGGTATTCGTCGCCAGCTGCGACAAGATCGTGCCCGGGATGTTGATGGCGGCGGCTCGGGTGAATATCCCCGCTATCATCGTTTCCGGCGGCCCGATGCTGGCGGGTCGCTATGGCGAGAGGCTGGTGGACCTCAGCGACATGTTCTCCGCCGTGGGGTCGGTTGCCGGCGGCCAGATGGACGAGAGTGAGCTGGAGGCTATGGAACGCTCGGCCTGTCCGGGGTGTGGCTCTTGCGCGGGAATGTTCACCGCAAACACCATGAACTGCCTTACCGAGGCCCTGGGTATGGCCCTTCCCGGCAACGGCACCGTGCCCGCCGTCACCGGCAACCGCCTGGCCTTGGCCCGTCGGACGGGGATGCGGGTGATGGACCTCTTCAGAGAGGACCTGAAGCCCCTGGACATCCTCACGGCGGGGACTTTCGACAATGCCTTCCGGGTGGATATGGCCCTGGGTGGCTCCACCAACACCGTGCTGCACCTGCTGGCTATCGCCCATGAGGCTAGAGTACCGCTTTCCCTGGAAGGGATCAACGAGATCAGTGATCGGACTCCTCATCTGTGTAAGATGAGCCCGGCGGTGGGAGGGCACCATATAGAGGAGCTGGACGCGGCCGGCGGCATACCGGCGGTCATGAAGTCCCTAGCCGATGCCGGGCTTCTCGATCTCTCGGCCAAGACGGTGGCGCTCGGGGGCCTGTCGGAAGTTACGAGGGCGGCCTCGGTCCGCGACCCTAGGGTGATTCGGCCGGTGAGCGATCCCTATAGCCGCACCGGGGGCTTGGCGATTCTCTTCGGCAATCTGGCGCCCCAGGGAGCGGTGATCAAGCGAGCGGCGGTGGCCGCCGACCGAATGCGGCTTCGGGGCCCGGCGCGGGTATTCGACAGCGAGGAAGAGGCCACCAAGGCCATCATGGCCCGGCAGTTCGAGACCGGCGACGTTATCGTGATTCGCTACGAAGGACCCAAGGGGGGGCCGGGTATGCGGGAGATGCTTACCCCGACTTCGCTCCTGTCCGGGATGGGGCTGGACGGTCAAGTGGCCTTGCTCACCGACGGCCGGTTCTCCGGGGCCACCCGAGGGGCGGCCGTAGGGCACATCTCCCCGGAGGCGGCCGAGGGTGGGCCTATCGCCGCCGTCCGCGATGGGGACGTCATCGTGATGGACATTGACGCCCGGCGACTGGACGTGGAGCTGAGCGACGAGGAGATCGCGGCGCGGCTGGACGCTCTTCCGGAATGGCAGCCCCGAATCGAACGAGGCTACCTACGGCGCTACTCGAGGTTAGTGAGGTCGGCGAACACCGGTGCCGTTTTGACCGAGGACTAGGGTTCAACAGGAGGCGGACATGGAGTTAAGCGGAGCACAGATAGTCTGGGAGTGTCTGCAGAAGGAAGGGGTCGAGGTGGTTTTCGGGTACCCCGGCGGCTTCGTAATAGACCTCTATGACGCCATGCTGGACTACCCGATCCACCACGTACTGGTCCGCCACGAGCAGGGAGCGGCCCACGCCGCCGACGGCTACGCCCGTTCCACCGGCAAGGTGGGAGTCTGCTTGGCCACTTCCGGCCCGGGGGCTACCAATCTGGTGACGGGCATTGCCACCGCCTACATGGACTCCGTGCCCATGGTGGCATTGACCGGCCAGGTACCGACCACCGCCTTGGGGAAGGATGCCTTTCAGGAGACCGACACCACCGGGATCACTCTACCCATCACCAAGCACAACTATCTGGTGACCGACGTCGCGGATCTGGCCATGGTCCTCAAGGAGGCCTTTCACATCGCCCGCAGTGGGCGGCCGGGGCCGGTACTGGTGGACATTCCTCGCGACGTTCAGAGGGCGAAGACGGAGTTCGAATACCCGGAGGAAGTGAAGCTGCCGGGCTACAAGCCCACCCTGAACGGTAACGTGCGACAGCTGCGTACGGCGGCGGAGCTGATGAACGCGGCCGCCCGGCCGCTGATCATCGCCGGAGGCGGGGTGAATCGCGGACGAGGTTGGGAGGCCCTAAAGGAGCTGGCCGACCGCTATCAGGCCCCGGTGGCCATGACCCTAATGGGCCTGGGAGCTTTTCCCGAAAGCCACCCCCACAGCCTGGGATTCATCGGCATGCACGGATCGGCCACGGCCTATCAGGCGGCTGACAAGGCGGACCTGATCCTGGCGGTGGGAATGCGTTTCAGCGATCGGGTCACCGGGCGCCTGTCCGCCTGGGCTCCCGAGGCCAAGGTCATCCACATAGATGTGGATCCGGCCGAGATCGGCAAGAACCTCCAGCCCACGGTGCCGGTGGTAGGAGATGTGAACCGGGTCCTGCAGCAGTTGATGCCTCTGATCCGGCCCTGTAGTCTCGATCCCTGGTGGGAGATGGTCAACGAGTGGCGCCGGGAGGAGAAAGAACGGGACATCCTGAACCGCGACGGGGATGAGTTGGTGCCGCCCTACGTGATTGACGCCATCTCCCGGGCCACGGGTGGGAATGCCTTGATGGTCTCGGACGTGGGCCAGAACCAGATGTGGGAGGCCCAATACTACTGCCATAATCGTCCGGGAGGGCTGGCCACTTCCGGCGGCCTGGGGACCATGGGGTACGCCATACCGGCGGCGATGGGGGTGCAGATGGGCAACCCCAACGATCGGGTGTGGGTCATCGTCGGCGATGGCGGGGCCCAGATGAGTATCAACCAACTGGGCACCATTGCGCAGGAGCACATGCCCATCAAGATCGCCGTGATCAACAATGGGTACCTGGGGATGGTGCGGCAATGGCAGGAGCTATTCTTCTCGCGGCGCTACTGCGCCACTCCCATCACCAGCCCCGATTTCTCCAAGATGGCGGACGCTTACGGTATCCCGGCTCTGTGCGTGACTGAGAAGGGCCAAGTTGAGGACGCCATCGCCACGGCCGAGGCCACGCCGGGGCCGTTCTTGATCGAGTTCCGGGTCAAGGAAGAGGAGAACGTCTACCCGATGGTGCCGGCCGGGCAGACCATCCGCGAGATGATCCGCCGTCCGCTGCCGAGCGAGCGATGTCTCACCGAGGAGACAATATGATGCGTCACACCATAGTGGTCCTTATGGAGGACAGGCCGGGCGTGCTCAACCGGGTCGCCAGCCTATTCCGCCGGCGTAACTTCAATATTGATAGCCTCGCCGTGGGACACAGCGAGACGCCGGGCATTTCCCGTATGACGGTGGTGGTCAGTGGCGACAAGCGCACCCTGGAACAGGTGGGCAAGCAGTTACACAAGTTGGTACACGTCACCAAGGTCTTCGACCTGGACTCCACCAGTGTCAGCCGCGAGTTGGCCCTGGTGAAGGTACACGCCAGCCCCGCCAATCGCCAGGAAGTCATCGGGCTGGCCAATATCTTCCGGTCCAACATCGTGGATGTCTCCCCTGAGTCTCTGGTCATCGAGGCCACCGGGACGGAGGACAAGATAGACTCATTCTTGGAATTATTGCGTCCCTATGGCATAAAGGAGCTTTCGCGCACCGGGGTCCTCGCCATCGGGCGGGGCTAGCGGCGCGTCACTCTCACCTTCGACAAGGAGCACAACAATGGCCACCATGTACTACGATGCCGACGCCGACCTGGGGCTACTCCAGGGCAAGAAGATCGCTGTGATCGGCTATGGGAGTCAGGGGCACGCCCACGCCCTGAACCTCCAGGATAGCGGCCTGGATGTGCGGGTGGGTCTGTATC
>JBBQIE010000260.1:0-4553 GCA_038324625.1 Anaerolineae bacterium
CGTAGGCGGGCTTCGCTCCTCGTAGCTCGGCCATTTATGGCGGAGCGGGCGTCCGGTTGCACAGTGGGACGCCTATTTATTCAATGTTCATCAGACCGCCGCCTCCCGCTCCTGACATCACACGAACCAGGACATTTTCGCCCCCCTTTCGTGCCGTTCGTGATCCAAAGGCCCCCACCCCTTTTTCCTCATTGACACGGCCTCCACTCCCGGCTACAATGGCATGGAAACGATTTCACATCCGGATGTCGGCGTTGTAGTATCGCGACTCGGCCCTTCTTCCCTCGGCCGAGCGCCGGGAGTCCGTGGCTGTGGTTACCATTCACGATGTCGCCAGGTTGGCGGGAGTGTCGGAGAGCACGGTTTCGCGCGTGCTCAATGGCAATCCGCACGTGGATGGTGCCACCCGCGAGAAGGTGCAGGCGGCGGTCGCCGAGCTGGATTACACCCCTCGATCCTATGCCCGCATGATGAAGGGCAAGCCCAGCGATTCCGTGGCCCTCATCATCTCCGACGTCTCCAACCCCTTCTTCGCCTCCCTCACCCGCGGCGTCGAGGACGTGGTCCAGCGGGAGGGATATTCCCTGGTCCTGGGGAACGCCGACCGGGGAGAGGCGAAGCAGCGTCAGTATCTGGATAGGATCCTCTCCTCCGGCATCCGGGGGATGATCATCGCCCCGGCCCAGAACACCCTCACCGACCTGAAGCGTCTGGCCAAGGACGGGGTATCCCTGGTGATCGTGGACTGGCGCTACCCCCTGCCCTATGCCGACAATGTCTACGTGGATTCCGTGGACGGCTCCCGGCAGTTGGCCAACCACCTCATCGGGATGGGCCACCGGCGTATCGGGGTGATAACCGGGCCTCATGGGGACGTCACCGCCGAGGATCGGGTCACCGGGTACCGATTAGCCCTGGGCGAGGCGGACCTGTCCCAGGACGAGGAGTTGATCCGCTTCGGCCACTTCACCACCGACTCCGGGTACGAGGAGTGTCTCCACCTCCTGACCCTGGACCCCCGTCCCACCGCCATTCTGACCGCCAACAATCGCCTGGCGGCGGGGGCCCACCACGCCATCGTGAACTCGGGGCTCAGTATTCCCCGAGATATCTCCCTGGTCAGCTTCGACGACGTCCCCTTTGTCCCCACGCTCGCCTCCGACCTCACCGTCCTGGCTCAGCCCGACTACGAGATGGGGAAGGTGGCGGCGGAGCTGCTTCTGGAGCGAATGCATGGATCCCGGCCCGGAAAGGACCGGCGCGAGGTAGTCCTGCCCGGCAGGCTGATGCCCCGCGCTTCCTCGGCCCGACCGACCACGGCGGCGGATGTCGCCGCGGGGTAGTCAAAGGTAAGGAGGTGGTGAATAGCGAGAGCCGACTAGCGCCGGTGATGAGACTGGTATCCAGATGCTATGGCTATTTCCCACACGGGAGGGGAGGCAAGAATGGATCGTTCTCCTAAGCGTCTTACCCGAAGGCATTTCCTCTTGGCGAGCGCCGCTACTGCCGGTGGCGCGGTCTTGGCCGCTTGCGGGGCCGCTGGGACCCCGCAGGTGGTGGAGAAGGTAGTGACCACCGTGGTGGAGAAGGAAGTCACCACCGTGGTGAAAGAGATCGTCAAGGAGACAGTCGTCGTCGCGACGCAGCAGATCGTCGAGAAGGAAGTGGTGGTTACTGCCACCCCCAGCGCCGACGAGATGTCTGCCACCCAGCGCATCACCATCCAGGGCCCTCAGGGCGAGGGCAACTCCGACCCCATGAGCATGGGGCACTGGTTCTCGAACTCGGGCATCAAGCCGGCCCTCTGGTGTACCCTGGTCGGGCTGGACAAGGACCTCAACATCTACCCCTGGGGGGCGGAGAACTGGTCCTTCGACGAGCCCACCATGACCTGGACCTTCTACATCCGCAAGGGCATGAAGTTCTCGGACGGCTCCGATATCACCGCCGGCGATTTCGCCTACTCCATGAAGCGGGCCATCAAGCACATTGACCCCGATTACCACGCCGCCGAGGTGGCGGAAGGACGCGCCGGCAACACCGCTACCTTCGCCCACGTGATGCTCAGTGACGTGGATGGCGTGGCTGCCATCCGGGGAGCGGAGATCACCGCCGAGCAGTGGGAAGAGGAGTTTGGGGACGCCATCACCGCGGTGGACGACTTCACCCTGGCGCTTCGCGTGGCCAACATGGTGCCCGAGGCGTTGCTCATGGGTAAGCTGGCCTATAACGGCAGCCAGGTGGTGAAGCAGGAGAACGTGGAGGCCGGCACGCCGGACGTGCCCTGGTACGAGAACCCGGTCAGCTCGGGCCCCTTCGCGGTGCAGTCCCACTTGATCGATCAGTACTGGGTGCTGGTGCCCAACGAATTCTACGGCGGCGGCGAAGCGCCTCTGTTGCAAGAAGCCACCCTACGTATCCTCCCCGACGCCCAGACCCGGCTGATCGCGTACGAGAACAGCGAACTGGACGCGGTATTCCTCGGCGAGGCCGATGCGCTGGAGTACCTGAAGCCGGAGCACCCCCGGAACTCCGAGCTGGAGATGAAGCCCTTCGCCATCATCTCCTACACCTGGTTCGTGAACCTGGCTCCCATTGACGATGTGCATGTCCGACGCGCCCTGATGCGCGCCATCGATCGCGAAAAGACGGTGGAAGCGGTGTTCCGGGGCACGGCCAAGTTCTCTCCCACTTACATCCCCGAATACACGCCGGGATGGGAAGTGCCCTCCAACTACGACGAGGTCTACCTGAGCTACGATCCGACAGCGGCACTGGACGAGCTCAAGCAGTCTCGCTACTACGATGACATCATGTCCGGCACCCTGCCCATCCGCCTGGCTTTCTCGCAAGCCTTCGCCCAAGGCTCGGGCGGGAGGCTGTATGAGGCCTACGCGGATCAGTGGAAGAACAACCTGGGCGTGGAAGTGAAGCTGCAGCAGACCGAGTTCGATCTGGAGGGTGTGAAAGAAAGTCTCCAGAACGTGCGCACCAATGGCCGCGGTATGCTGTATGTGGACATCGATGCCTGGGTGGGCAACGTCATGAGCATGTACGACCCGGCCGGGCCGTACTACTACCTCATGACCGACAACTGGACCAAGAAGAGCGACGTCGCCGCCATGGCTCGCATCGAGGATGCCGACGACGAGGCCCGGTTCACCCAGCTCTGGCAAGAGGCCGCCATCGAGTTGGATGCGGAGAAGCGCCTGGCGATGTACCAGGAATGGGAGTACCTGCGGGAGAAGTGGGCCATCGAAGTCCCCCAGTACTATCCCTTCAGCGCCGTGGCCACTCAGCCCTGGGTGAAGGATCTTGATCTGACTCCGCAGAATGGCTTGCTCATGCACCGCGCCTGGGTCGCCAAGCACTAGACGCGATAGTCATCGCCCCGTGGGTGTCGGCCCCTGACACGGCACCCGCGGGGCCTGGTCGGCAGCGTAGGTATCTCGTGGGCCCGGCGCCCGTTCCAGGCCGGGCCCGAAACCGGAGGCGGGATGCTCAAGTACGCCTTGCGGCGCTTCCTTCTCATATGGCCTACCTTGATCATAGTGGGGATCATCACCTACACCCTGGCATTCTACGGCCCCGGGGACCCGGCCATGGCCATCCTGGCCAACATGGGGTTCCAGAACCTGGACGTCGAGGCCTACCTGCGGCTAAGGGAGTCGCTGGGCCTGAACCGGCCCTTCTTGGTTCAGTTCGGCGAGTGGTTCTTTCGCGTCCTTCAGGGCGATTTCGGACACTCGTTGCGCACCAATATTAAGATCAACACCATGATCGCCATGCGCCTGCCTATCTCCGCTCAGTTGGGGGTGGCGGCCGTCTTCCTCGCCGCCATCACCGGGGTGCCGCTGGGTATTCTGGCCGCCATGCGGCAGAATACCCGGACCGACTACACCATCCTCTCCACCTTCCTAGCGCTCTCCTCGGTGCCGGTGTTTGTCATGGCTCCCCTGCTCATGATCGTGCTGGCGCTCAAACTGAAACTGACCCCGGTGGGGTTGGGCTGGAAAGGGCTCTTCACCACCAACTCCATCATCCCGGTGTTGGTGCTTGCCATCGGCCCCACCCTGGGGATAGTGCGTCTGACGCGCATGGGGGTGGTGGAGACGTTAACGCAGGAGTACATTCGCACCGCCCGGGCCATCGGCCTGACGGAGCGGATGGTGATTGTGCGCCACGTGCTGCGCAACGCTCTCACCCCGGTGGTGACGTCGGTAGGCATGACTCTGGGCTACCTGATCGTGGGTGCCCTCTTCGTGGAGAGCATCTTCGCCATTCCCGGGTTCGGCGGTTTGATGTTCGACGGGTTGAGGTCGCGGGATTACCCGGTGCTCCTGGCCTGCACCATGGTCTCCGCCTTCATCATCATGGGCTCGAACCTGATCGTGGATATCGTCTACGGCTTGCTGGACCCTCGCATCACCTACAAGTAAGGATCGGCTTCGGGTTCCAGCCGCCGGGCCGGCTTGAATGGCCGGCCGTCATGCCCAGAGCCAATGAACGTCATCCGTAGGGGCGAATCTTGTGTTCGCCTTCGGTGGCCGGGC
>JBBQIE010000261.1:0-4550 GCA_038324625.1 Anaerolineae bacterium
GGCCCCGAACCGGGGGGATATGCCGAGAAGCCAAGAGGGCCGGTTGACCCCGCGGGCGATGCGGACCCCGGGGACCAACTCCTCGACGAGGATGGTCCGGCCGGCGCCGTGGGCGTCGTTGACCAGTACTTCATGCACTCCTGCCGCCAGTAGGCCCTCGGCGGCGGCGTTGACCTCCCCGGTGAGGAGACGCTGCATCTCGGAGCGCTCGTAGACACCCTTGGCCTCGCGGCCGTACTCCCCGCTGCCCGGGTCCCAGGCGTCAATGCCGGCGACGCCCTCAAGGTCGGTCATGATGTAGGCGGATTTCACTGGCATGTGTCTCTCCTGATAGGGTCGTGGGCTGGGCGGTGTCACCCCTGGGGGCAGTGTAGGTCATGGGGGCCTTGGGTCAAGGGGGCCGAGCGGCCACGTGCCTCACGGATTGTCCCCCGACCATGAACGCCTGCGCCCTTGCCGCCCCGATTCCCCCAATGCTATCATCGGGCGGTTTGCAGTCAGGGGGGAGGGGATATGATCCGGGTCAACCCAGGGGACGTCATCGGCCGCATCAATCCCCACATCTACGGCATGTTCATCGAGCACCTCGGCCGCTGCATCTACGGCGGCATCTTCGACGAGGGCTCTCCCCTTAGCGACGCCGAGGGCTATCGCCTGGACGTGCTCAAGGCCTGCCAGGGCCTGGCCCCGCCCATTCTCCGTTGGCCCGGGGGCAACTTCGTCTCCGGTTACCATTGGCAGGACGGCGTCGGCCCCCGAGACGAGCGCCCCCGCAAGTTCGACCTGGCCTGGCTGGACGAGGAGAGCAATCGCTTCGGCACCGATGAGTTCCTGGGGTTTTGTCGCCGCCTCCACACCGAGCCCTACATCTGCGCCAGCGCCGGGAGCGGCACTATTGATGAGGCCGCCGGCTGGGTGGAGTACTGTAACGGCTGGACCAACACTCACTACGCCAACCTCCGCCGCCGCTACGGGAACATTGTCCCCTTCAACGTCCGCTATTGGGGCCTGGGCAACGAGGTCTACGGCCACTGGCAGATCGGCCACCTGAGTGCCGAGGACTACGCCAAGAAGGCCCTGGAGATGGCCAAAGTCATGCGCTGGACCGATCCCGAGATCAATCTGGTGGCCTGCGGCCTGGGCCACGAGGACTGGGACCGGCCGGTCCTGGAGCGCCTGCGGGGGGCGGCCGAGTACCTCTCCGTCCATTGCTACGTGGGCAGCCCCGACTACTACCAGAACGTCTCCAAGGTCACGGCCATGGAGGACATCCTGGCTCGGACCAAGGCCACTATCTGTGCCGTCTACGAGGTAGAGGACGCCGCTCAGGCCCCGGTGAAGATCTCGGTGGATGAGTGGAACGTCTGGTACCGGGCCCGTGGGAACGAGCGTTTCGGGGCGGCGGACAAGCTGCGGGAGATCTACGACCTCTCCGATGCCCTCTGCGTGGCCACCTTCCTGCACCTGTTCCAGCGGGAGTGCCGCACCGTCACCATGGCCAACCTGGCCCAGATGGTCAACGTCATCGCCCCCATCCTCACCACCCCTGAGGGAGTGCTACTCCAGAGCATCTATCACCCTCTGGCCCTCCTGCGTCACCACTCCGGGGAGTGGGCCTTGCGGGTGGAGGTCGAGTGCGAGAGCATCCCCGGGGAGCGGACCGGCTCCCGCGAGGTACACTACCTGGACGTGGCCGCCAGCCTGAGCAGCCGGGGCGACACCCTGTACCTGAGCGTGGTCAACCGGCACGAGACCGAGGCCCTGGAGACGCCCATCCGGGTGGAGGGGGCCACGGCGGAGCCGCTTCGGGCCTGGGAAGTGAATGGTCCGGACGGCCATGCGGTCAACAGCTTCGAGTGTCCCGACACCGTCACCGCGAGGTCGGTAGAGGCCGAGTTCCGCGGCGGCGCCTACCGCTTCCCCGCCCATTCCCACACAGTGCTCGAGCTGTCGCTCCAGTGAACCCCGTGCAGAACTCCGATCTCCATATTGACACGACTCCCTCCGACGGCCAGGACGCCCTAGAGGAGCCGGAGGAGTTGGCTAACGAGACGGCGCTGCTTAGCGAGGCCGCCTTCGCCGAGGACTGGGACCGACCGGAAGAGGATGCCGCGTGGGCCTACTTGTCTCACCACGGATGTCCGGCAATTGAAGGATGAAAGCATGCCCAAGGAAGTAGTAGAAGAGACTTTCGACGTCGTCGTCATCGGGGGGGGATTGGCCGGGGTGTGCGCCGCCATCGCCGCCGCCCGCCACGGGGCCTACACCGCCCTCATTCAGGACCGGCCCGTTCTGGGGGGCAACTCCTCCAACGAGGTGCGGGTCAGCGTCACCGGGGCCTCAGCCGGGGGGCGGAACCCTTTCGCCCGCGAGACCGGCATCATCGAGGAGCTCCGCATCGAGGATCGCTTCCGGGCCTCCACCCCCTTCCCGGTCAACGGGGAGCCCCGCCCCAACTGGGACTGGCTCCTGATGGAGTGGGTGACCCTGGAGGAGGACCTGGTCCTCTTCCTCAATACCCGCGCCCTGGAGCCGATCCTGGACGAGGAGACAGGGGCCATCCGCTCATTGCGGGCCTACCAGATGAGCAGCGAGACGGATTACCTCCTGCACGGCTCCTACTTCATTGACGCCAGCGGCGACGGCGCCATCGCCGCCTTGGCCGGAGCGGAGTTCCTCTATGGGCGGGAGGGCAAGCTGGATCAACCCCGCGACGCCCGCGAGTCCCTGGCTCCCTTCAAGGGCGACGGCGAGGTCCTGGGCAGCAGCCTCCTGTTCAGCGCCCGCGATGCCGGCCACCCGATGAAGTTCACCCCGCCCCCCTGGGCCGACGACTACCCCAAGGAGAGCGACGTCCCCTACCGGGATCACGACCAGGTGACGGCCGGATACTGGTGGATCGAGTGGGGCGGCAAGCAGAACACCATCTCCGACAACGAGATGATCCGCGACGAGCTGCTCAAGATGGTCTACGGCCTCTGGGACCACATCAAGAACCACGGGTCGCACGGGGCGGAGAACCTGGAGCTGGATTGGGTGGGCACGGTGGTGGGCAAGCGCGAGTCCCGCCGCTTCCTGGGGGACCACCTCCTGACTCAGATGGACATCGAGGAGCGGCCGGAGTTCCCGGACGCGGTGGCCTACGGCGGCTGGCCCATGGACATCCACCCGGCGGACGGTCTGCGGGCGCGGGAGATGCCCTGCATCCAGATCTATCCCCCCGGCCCCTACAATATCCCCCTGCGCAGCCTGTACTCCAAGGACGTGCCCAACCTTTTCCTGGCCGGGCGCAACTTCAGCGCCACCCACATGGGCTTCTCCTCGGCGCGGGTGATGGGCACTTGCGCCGTCGAGGGGCAGGCGGTGGGCACGGCCGCCTGGCTCTGCGGCAAGTACGAATGCTCGCCTCGGGAGTTGGTGGCCGATCACATCCAGGAACTGCGGCAGGCCCTCCTCAAGGACGGGGCCTACATCCTGGGGGCCCGCAATCAGGACCCCGACGACCTCCTGCGGAAGGCCGAGGTCCACGAGACCTCCCACTACGGCCCTCTGGAGATGACCAGCTTCGAGAAGATGATTGCCCTGGACTCGGACCGGGCCCAGGTCTTCCCCGTTTCCGAACCCTTCCTGGAGAAGGTGTCGGTGTGGCTGGAATCGGAGGCCAAAGAGGACATGGAGGTCAAGGCGAGCCTCTACAAGGGCGAGCATCTGACCGACTTCAGTGCCGGGGCTCCCATCGCCGTGGCGGTGGCCGTTCTGCCGCCGGGCCGCAAGGCCTGGGTGACCTTCCCCTTCATGGCTCACGTCGAGCCCGGCGGCATGTACTGGGTGAAGCTCCACCTGTCGCGCAAGGTCCTCTGGGGTATGGTGGAGGAGTCCATCCCCGGGGCCCTGCGGGCGGAGTACATGGACTTCCGCAAGCTCTGGCTGCCCCGGCAGGGGTGCCATACCTTCCGGTTGGTGCCCGAGTCCTGGCCCTACCGGGGTGGGAACGTGATCAGCGGCGGGGCCCGGCCGGAGCGGGGCCCGGAGCTGTGGATCAGCAACGCCGGCAGCCGCCTGCCCCAGAGCCTGGAGCTGGAGCTGCCGGAGGCGGTGGAGATGGACACCCTCTACCTCACCTTAGACACCAACCTGGACAAGCTCGTCCCCTTCGGCCCGGCGCCGGAGTGCGTCCGCGACTACACCGTGTCCTACCGGGACGAGGACGGCTGGCACGAGTTGTTCCAGGAGAAGGGCAACCACCAGCGGCGGCGGCGGCACCAGTTCGAGCCGGTGAAGGCGGTCGGCCTGCGGCTGAGCATCAGCGCCACCAACGGCGACCGCTCGGCGCGGGTCTACGAGATGCGCGCCTACCGAGAGCGCCCGGAGGTCCCGTTGCCGGTGGAAGAGGAGCCGGAGGTGGCGGCGGAGGCGCCCGAAGAGCCCGCGGTTGAGGCGACGGAAGAGGAGACGCCGGTCGTCGAGGCGGTCGAGTCGGAGCCGGCCGAGGTGGCCGCGGAGTAGGCCGGCCACGGGTTTGATAGGTAGAGTATAGGAGCGGGAGGGGT
>JBBQIE010000262.1:0-4540 GCA_038324625.1 Anaerolineae bacterium
GCCCTGGCCGAGGGCGGTCTATGGGGAAAGGGCTTGGCGGCGGCAGAGACGACCCACGTGCCCGCCTCCCACACCGACAGCATCATCGCCGCCATCGGCGAGCGGCTGGGGCTCCTCGGCAGCGCCGGCGTCCTGCTTCTCTATGGCCTCCTGCTGGCCCAGATGCACCGGCACTATCGGTCGGCGGCTACTCAAGTGGAGGCGCTGCTGGTGACCGGACTGGCCGCCCTGTTGGTCGGTCAGGCACTGTTGATCGTCGCCGGGGCCACCGGCCTGGTTCCCCTGACCGGGGTCACTCTCCCGTTCGTGAGCTATGGCGGGTCCTCGTTGCTGATCTCCTACCTGGCCCTGGCCATACTGGATGTCCGGGAGCCGGTAAGGTCGCGGCCGGCGGAAGCAGGCGACCGACGAGGGCACGACGTGGTCTACCGAGGCCTGGCGGTGGGCCTGGTCCTCCTGCTGGTGTGGCTGGCGGCCTGGCACCTGGCCGGGACGGAGATCATCCGCCGGCTCGCACCCTGAGCAGCCACCCTTCCACCAGGACCGCCACCCCCTCTACGTCATCCCGGTCTAGAAGCGGCCAATCCTTTTCCGGGGGGAAGGCACCTACCGCCACCACCACTTCCCTCCCCTCCCCCCATTGGCGGGAGAGCTCCGGATCGTCACCAAGCATCAGGATCGCCGGCAGGGAGGATCGCTTGAAGCCCTCCGCCAGGACTAGGTCCACCGGCATCAAGTCCGTGACGTCCTGCACATTCTCCGGCGCGCCCCGCCACTGCACCAGCGTGCGGTCCGGCGTCAGCAGGGCCACCGACTCCGCCCCCGCCTCCCAGAAGCGATAGGAGTCCTTCCCCGGCGTGTCCAGCGGCACCATATGCGGCATGTGCTTGATGACCCCCACTCGATAGCCCCGGCGGGCCAACTCCGGCAGCAGCCGAGTGATGAGGGTGGTCTTGCCGCTGCCGGAGTCTCCGGTCACCGCCAGAACCGGCACGGAAGGTCGGGATGGTTGCGAGCCTGTGAGGCTGGGCATGGCCGCTCCTTCGCTCGGATCGCCGAGCCCTGATGGCGCCGGGCCAGCTCTCGGTCATTATCCGACGCCTCCGGCCAGGGTCAACTCTACCTCACCTTGACCGTGGCGAGGCCCGGCTGCTATTGTTGCCCCATCCGCGAGCCCTTCCGGCAATACAGGGCGCCCAAGCCCGGGGCCTCCGGCAACCCCGATCGCCGAGTTGAGCCATGCATCAACGCCTCCTGAAACTGATGGTGGTCCTAATGGCCGCCGGAGTGGCCTTTCTCCTGAGCGCCGTGGGCCTGGCCGCTTGGCATTACCTCGTGGCCCCCGTGCCCAGGCCCCTGGTCATCGGCGTGGTGGTCCTGGGCTTCCTGTTCGCCACCGCCCTGGTGACCCTATCCGTCTTCTACGCCCTGAGCGAGCGCCGCCCCGACCGGGGCCGCTGATGGCCCCCAGGCCGCCAAGTCACTCGGCTCCCCCAACCTCCCCATGCTGACCGCCCTGCCCGCTTTCCTGTTCATTATGTATACTCCCGGCTACCTAGCCGGGGCTCTGTGCCGGCCTCTATCCCGAGAGGATCCCTGGGTCCGCCTGGGTGTGCGGCTCCTGTTGGGGTTGGCCTTCTGGCCCCTGCTCCTGGCGGTGACCACCGCTCTGGGAGTGCCCCTAAGACCAGCAACGGTCTGGGCGGCCCTTGTCGTCATGACCGTGTCCGGCCTGCTTGTCGCCTGGAAGACGAGATCACGCCTGTCGCTAACCCCTCTTCGCCAACCCGAGAACCTACTGATGGCGGCCATTCTCCTGGCCACCCTCGCCCTTCGTTGGTGGCAGGCCCGCGACGTCCCCTGGCCCATGTGGGGCGACGCCCTCAACCACTCCGCCGCCACCGCCCTCATCGCTCAGCGTGGCCTGATCCCTTCCGACTGGCAGCCCTACATTCCCGACAGCCTCAGCTTCTCCTACCACTTCGGCTTCCACACTTGGGCCGCCGCTCTCACCTGGGTCACCGGGATGGAGCCCTGGTGGGCCGTCTTCTGGACCGAGCGCCTCCTCAATGCCCTGGCCCCCCTGACCCTGTACCTCCTGGCCATGGTCTTCTTCCGAAACCGGAGAGCGGCCCTGGGCGCCGCCCTCTTCGTCGGCCTCCTCACCAAGATGCCGCAGTATTACCTCAACTGGAGCCGCGACCCCCAGCTGGGCGGCCAGACCCTGCTGCCTCTCCTGGCCTACCTAGCAGTGTCATCCATGGCCGGCGGTCGAGGCCGTCGGAGGCTGCTCCTGCTCCTCGCCCTGAGCGTGTCCTCCCTCATCTTCGTTCATTACCGGGTGTTCGTGTTCGCCCTCTGCCTGTTCGCCACCCTGGCATTGCTGGTGGCTCTCAGGCAGCGGTCTCTCCCCCGGGGCCTGCTCCCTCCCGCCCTCGCCGTCGCCGGGGGCGTGCTCCTGACCGCGCCCTGGCTGGTGTACGTCCTCCGCACCCAGGCAATCGTGGCCCGGCTGGGGAATATCGAGTACGGCGAGGGCTTCATTGACGCCTACTTCGGCTCACCCCCACTCTTCGACTACCTGAACCCCTTCATCCTCGCACTGGCCGTGGTGGGCGCCCTCCTGGCCATCCGGTCTCGATGGCGAGAGGTACTGGCCCTAGCGTTCTGGGTGATAGCCCTGGTGGCGGCCGCCAACGGCTACCGGCTGGGCACCCGCGGGCTGGACCTCATCACCTACATAGCCGTCTTCATGGTACTGTATATGCCCGTGAGCCTAGCCGGCGGCCTACTGTTCCAGTACATCGGCAGGAACCAAGCCCGCTCGGCCCTTCCGGCCTTGGCCTCAGCCGGGGCCATAGTCGCCGGCTTCGCCCTGCACGGCGACCTGGTGGACCGGCAATACCTTCTGGTGAAGGAGCCGGACGTCCGAGCCTTCGCCTGGGTGAGGGAGAACACGTCCCCCAGTTCTGCCTTCCTCGTCAACTCCTTCTTCGCCTCCGGGGATGACGGCGTGGTGGTCGGCTCCGACGCCGGCTGGTGGCTGCCGGTGGCCACCGATCGCGCCGCCTCCGTTCCCGTCATCAACTACGGCACCGAGGTCGTCTCCCCTGACTACGCCGAATCCGTTCGCTACTGGGCCCGCCTGGAGACCGCCGACCTCCTCCGCCCCAATGGTGCAGACGATCTCTGCCGTTCCGGCTTCACCCACATCTATCTCGGGGCCGCCGGCGGTCGCCTGGATGGGGACGCCCTCGCCGCCGACGAGCGCTACCAACTGGCCTACCAGGATGGCGAGGTCAGGGTGTTTGCTATAGACTGCGGGCCGTCAAGTGACGGAGGAATGAATGCCCGAGGCGGACCAGATCGCTAGCGCCGTGCAGGTCTCCATCGTGATCCCTGCCTACAATGAGGAAGCCGCCATCGGCCCTGACCTGGACAAGATCAAGGTCGCCATGGACGCCAGCCCCTATACCTACGAGGTGATAGTGGTGGACGACGGCAGCCGCGACCGCACCGGTGAAGTGGTGCGCGAACGTCCCTGGGCCCGCCTGATCCGCCACCCCCGCAACCGCGGCGTCGGCGCTGCCCGCAACACCGGGGTGGCCGCCTCTCAGGGCGAGATCGTGGGCATGACCGATGGCGACGGCACCTACCCGGTGCAGGACTTCCCTCGTCTTCTCGACGCCCTGATCGAGGGCAAGCACGACATGGTCATCGGCGCCCGCAAGAAGGAGGCTGGAACCATGCGGATCCTGCGCACCCCGGCCAAGTGGTTCATCCGCACCCTGGCTTCCTACCTAACCCAAACGCCCATTCCCGACCTGAACTCGGGTCTGCGCGTCTTCCGCAAGGAGCCGTCCCTGACCTTCCGAGGCATCCTGCCCAACACCCACTCCTGGGTGAGCACCATCGCCATCGGCTTCCTGAGCAGCGGCCTCAGCGTCGCCTGGGTGCCGATTGACTACTTCCCCCGTAAGGGCCGCTCCACCTTCCACCCGGTGGGCGACACCTACAACTACCTGTCCCTGGTGGTGCGCACGGTCATGTACTTCAATCCCCTGCGCATCTTCCTGCCCGTTACCCTGGTCCTGTTCCTGGTAGCAATCCTGAAGCTCATCCGCGACTTCCTGGTCTACCAGAGCCTCTACGTGCCCGCCATCACCCTGATGATCTTCCTCACCGCCATTCAGGTGGGAGCCCTGGGGCTGCTGGCCGACCTGATCGTGCGCAAGACCAGATGAGGTTTGCCCTGGTGGGGCCGGTGTACCCCTACCGGGGGGGGATCGCGCACCACACCGCCCTCCTGGCCGACGCCCTCTCTCAGACCCACGAGGTGCGGGTGTTGTCCTTTCGCCGGCAGTACCCACGCTTCCTCTACCCCGGCGAAACCGATCGCGACAACAGCGAACAAGCGCTCGCGGTGCCCGCCTCCTATCCGCTGGACCCTTTCCTGCCCTGGACTTGGCGGGCCGGGGCGCGGGAGATTGGCGCCTTCCGTGCCGACGCTATTCTCGTCCAGTGGTGGGTGCCCTTCTGG
>JBBQIE010000263.1:0-4534 GCA_038324625.1 Anaerolineae bacterium
CCCATATGCTGCCTTGATTACCTCCCCAGACCTGAAGGGGGTCCCTCTGCGGGCCGATGATGGCGGCGGCGGTGTAAGCGGGCACGGTGGAGAGGTGCAGGCAGAGGGCGAAGTACAATCCCAGAGGCAGCACCACCCAGACCCGGGAGATCAGCGTCACCACCAGGAGCAGCACCAGAGACAAGGACAGTGAGAGTACCAGAGTGGCCAAGTTAGCGGCCAGAAGGAAGTAGCGCCGGTCCACCGGGGAGAGCATGAGGGTGGCGAAGCCCTCGCGGTCCACGGTGCCGAAGTAGTTGCCGCTGAAGTTGGACGCGGTCAGGTTGGTGGAGATGACCAGCAGCAGGGCGGCGAGGACCGGGACAGCCTGACGGAGAGGGTTGTCAGGCGGCAGCAAGTTCGGCACCTGCCAGAGAGCGAAGCCGAAACCGACCGCTGCCAGGGGAGTGCCCAAGAGCACCCGTCTGGTGACAGGGCTCCGGCGCAGGTGTACCCAGTCCTTCATGAACAGAGCCCAGAACTCCGGCGGTCCCGGCAACCCGAGGCTCAGGCGCTGGCGGCGAACCCTCTCGCTGCCGAGGCGTAGCGACTCACCTCTCATGAGACGGGCTGTGGCCCGCGCGTGCAACCCCAGAAGTCCCCCGGCGAAAGCCAAAGACAGGCCCAAGAAGAGCAGTCCCCGTCCCCACTGCCCGGTGGCGGGCGTGGCCATGGCGGTGGTGGCCCAGCCGGTGGGCAGCCAGATGAGCAGGCGGGAGGGGGCGAGGTAGAGCAGGAAGACATCCAAGGCCGGGAAGAAACCTAATCCCTCGAGGGAAGGCATACTGCCGAGGAAGGGCTGGAGCCATCTTTCGAGGTCCCGGCCGCTATTGGTGGAGACCTGGAAGTAGTAGTTGCCGAAGACCAACAGGATGAAGGGGGCGGTGAGGAGGGAGAGCATCAGGCCCCGGAGGCGCCGGTCGTTGGCGACGAGGTCGAAGAGGTCCTCCATCAGGCGGCCGGTGAACGCTAGGATGGCGAAGGCGGGCAGGGCCCCGAGAAGCACCATCGGCAGGCCCAAGGGATTGTGCCAAGCGAGCCCAACGATCTGGCCCAGCAGGAGCAGAACCGTCCACACCCCGATGAAGCTGAGAAGGGAGATGAGGGTGCTCCCCACCACCAGGCTGCGGAAGCGAATGGGTTGGACGAAGAGGCGGGACATCTCGAAACGCTCGATGATCTGGGAGTTGTAGCTGGCCGGCATGAGCAGCCACAGGAACAACATGCCGGTGTTGGCCATGATGGCCAGCTCGTAGGCTCCCCGGGGTGAGACCCGGGCCATGACGAAGGCGAGGGCGGCCGATGCCAATACGAAGAAGGGCAGGCTGGTGAGCAGCATGAGGAGCATGAGGACCACCCGCCCCAGGCGGGCCAACAGGCTCGCCCGCCCGCCGCGAAACATGGCCACGATCAGCTTCCACTGAAGCCAGAAGAGGGCCCGGATCTCAACCGCCACGGTTGTCTTCCACGCCCGGACGATCCTGGGTCAGCCACTGGAGCAGGTCCCGGTCCTCCTCCACCTGAGCTTGGACGGCGTGGATGAAGACGTCCTCCAGGGGTGCCTCCGGCGTCAGGCCGGCCTGGCGGCGTAGATCGGGGATGGCGCCGAAGGCGGCCAGCTTACCCCGATTGATGATGCCCACCAAGTCGCAGAAGCGCTCGGCCAGTTCCATCACGTGGGTGGAGAAGAAGACGGTGGTGCCCCGCTGGGTCACCATCTCCCGGAGGATGTTCTTGACCGCCCGTGTGGAGATGGGGTCCACGCTCTCGAAGGGCTCGTCGAGGAAGAGCACCTCGGGGGTGTGGACCAGGGCGGTGGCGATGGCGGTCTTCTTTCTCATGCCGGCGGAGTAGTCGAGGATCATCTTGCCGGCGGAGTCGGAGAGGTCCAGGACCTCCAGCAGCTCGGGGATGCGGCGGTCCAGCTCGGCCTGAGCCAGGCCGTGCAACCGGCCCACCAGCTCGATCTGCTCGACGGCGGTGAGGCGCTCGTAGAGACTGAGACCCTCGGGGACCACGCCGATGCGGCGTTTCACCTCCAGAGGGGAATCGAGGATGGAGTAGCCGGCCACCTCCGCCCGTCCGGAGGTGGGCTGGAGAAGGCCGACCAGCATGTTGATGGTGGTGGATTTGCCGGCGCCGTTGGGCCCGAGGAAGCCGAAGACGACCCCGCGGGGCACCTCCAGGTCCAGCTCATCCACGGCCACCAGGTCTCCGAACCGTCGGACCAGGGCCTCGGTGCGGACGGCGGGTCCTAATTGGTTCATGGGGTCGTCTCCTGGCCTCTCGCGGGAAGGGGAGAGCCCTCACCCCCAACCCCTCCCGGATGCGGGGAGGGGAGGTATGGCTCCCCCTTCCTTCGCAGGGAAGGGGGTAATAGGCAGAAGCGTAGCGCCTGCCGCGGGGGGGTTAGGTTGCCCCGGGGCTAGATTCCCAACTCGCGGAGGAAGGCGACGGCGGTGCGGATGTCGCGCTCGGGGTCGTCGCCCACCTCGCGCTCCACGGTTAGGTAGCCGTCGTAGCCCACGGCCCGGAGGGCCTCCAAGTACCGGGGGAATCCGACTTGCCCCTCGCCCAAAGGCACTTCCTGCTTGCGGCCGTCCGGGTGGCGAACGGCGTCCTTGGCGTGAGTGTGGACGATCCAGGGGGCCAGGGCCTTAACCCCGCCGATGTGATCGAAGCCGTTCATGACCAGGTTGGCGGGGTCGTAGTTCACGGCGATGCCGGGGCTGTCCACCTCTCGCAGGAGGGCGGCCAAGGTCTCGCCCGACTCAGGGCCGGTCTCGGTGGCCAATCGCACCCCACGGGCGGTGGCATAGGCACCGATATCGGCCAGAGCCTCCAGCATTCGCCCCCTCTCGGGATCGCCCTGATCCTCGGGCACGGTGCCGATGTGGGTGGTCACCACCTCGGCCTCCAGGTCTTGGGCCAGGTCCACCACCTTTTTCATGTTGGGGAGCAGCCAGCCCAATTCGACGGCGCGGGCGTAGCTCTGGCCGAAGTCGGCGCACAGGGCCGAGATCTCCAAGCCGAGGGTGGCGAGGTGCTGGATCAGTTGTCGGCGACCGGCGGCATCGAGGTTGTCCGGGGCCAGCTCGCCGCGCTCATTGCGAAGCTGTACCCCGGCGGCGCCCACCTCGGCGGCCTTCTCCAGGGCCTCGAAGGCGGGAAGACGGAAAGAGGACATCATGACGCCGATCTTCATGGGTTACCTCCGCGGGGAGTATTGGGGGTGCTGTCGTCAGCCGATCAGGGAACGTGCCACCGGCAGCAGGGAGATCGGCATGGGCGCCGGGGCGGAGCGGGTCAGAACCGACAGGACCAGGCCGATGGCCATGCTGATAACTACCAGGACACTGATGATGATCAGGATGGTGGCCTGCCGGCTGCGGCCTGAGGGGGGGGCTTTCCTGCGCTTGGGCTTGCGGACCATATCTGTACTTACCTCACCTGGGTCGGCTGGACTGCCGCGCGCGGTTTACTGCTCGTAGTGCTCGAAGCGGGACATATTGAGCACGAAGGCGGCGGTGCGAACCTCGGGCTGGGTCCGGCCCATGGCCAGGATGCCGGAGCTGCCGCCCCCCGGCTCGGGGGCGTTGGCCTGGATCAGCTCCAGCACCTGCTCCACCTGTTCGTCATGCACGCCGATGAGCAAGGTGGCACTGCGCCGGCGAAGGAAGCCGCCCATGCTGCCCATGATAGTGACACGAAAGCCCTGTGCCTTCAGGGCATCGGCAATGGTCTCCGCCCCCTCGCTGCTGGTGACCCCCAGGACTACTTTCATCTATCCCTCTCTCGCTCAGGTGTATGCACCGGAACGCCCGGCTCTCTCTTGCTGCCGGCGGCTTATGGCGGCGGGCCCAATGACCTTTACTTCCGCGCCGGAACGTGGTTGTCGCTGATCGCGGACCACTATACACTGGAGAGACGAGGCAGTCAACGGCCATCGTCGTGGCTCGGTTAGCACGGTCAGGAGGCAGCCATGTCGGACCCAAGTGCGTTATTGTCGGTCATTCTCTCCCGTCGCTCGATCCGTCGCTACACCGAGGAGCCGCTTTCCCTCGATCAGGTCGAGTCCCTGCTGGATGCCGCCATGGCCGCTCCCTCGGGCAACAACAAGCGCCCCTGGGTGCTGGTGGCGGTGCGGGACGCGGAGCAGCGCCGGCGACTGAGCGAGGTGCATCGCTGGGCGGCCATGGTGGCCCAAGCCCCCTTGGCCATCGCCGTCTGCGCCGACCCGGAGAGCACTCCCTTCTGGATAGACGACTGCGCCGCCGCCACCGAGAACATCCTCCTGGCGGCGCGGGCAATGGGTCTGGGAGGAGGGTGGATAGGGATTCATCAGCGGGAGGAGTACCGGGAAGGGGTCCGGCGGGTGCTGGGCCTTCCGGCGAACCTGGCGGTGCATTGTCTCATCGCCATCGGGCACCCGGCTGAGGAGAGGGAACCCCACGGCCGGTACGAGGCCGAGAAAGTCCACTGGGACCGCTACTGA
>JBBQIE010000264.1:0-4521 GCA_038324625.1 Anaerolineae bacterium
GCATCGAGTGGAGCCTGCCCACCGAGGAGCACGGCCTGGTCGAGTACCTGCCCTGGACCGCTGAGACCTTCCAGGAGGTGGAGAGCGCCGGGGTGATCCTGCGTTTCTCCGAGAGGCTGACCGGGGTGACCGTCGAGGTGAGGCTCAGCCTGGGCACTTCCTCCCGGCTGAGCGTGGAGCCGACCCTGAGAAACGGAGGCGAAGCCGAGCAGAAGCTCCAATTCTGGGCCAACGCCGCCTATGCTCCCGGGGGCAGCAGTGTCTCGCCCGACACCCGAGTGTACCTGCCCGCACGCCAAGCCCGAGTCCACGACACCAGCGATCCCGGCTTACCCCCGGTGGGGAACGCCATGCCCTGGCCCCAATACGGACCACGAGACCTATCCGTCCTCGGGAGTTGGCAGGGCTACCTGGGCGCCTTCGCCTACCCGGCCGCCCAAACCGGTTGGATGGGAGCTCAGATGCCGGGGACCGACGGCATCATCAGGGTCTTCCCCCCGGATTTGGCGCCGGGGGCGAAGGTCTTCGGCCTGGGCGACATTCCCTATGGCCGCTACAGTGGGACCGACAGCAGTTATGTAGAGCTCTGGGGCGGCTGGACCCCCACTTTCTGGGACTACGGCACTCTCGATTCCGGACAGGCCGTGACCTGGAAGGAGTACTGGTACCCTATCCCCGATATGCCTCCCGTGGTTGCGGCCAACGATCGCGTGGCCCTTTGCCAAGCTGACGGCGTCTTCGGTCTCACGGCCACGGAGGCCGGCGAGCTGGAAGTGGAGGCCCTAGACTCTCAGGGACGGTCGCTGGGCAAGTGGCGTGCCGACTTGCAGCCGGGCCGACTCTGGACGCCTCCAGAACCTCCCAGCGGCGTGGCGATCATACAAGTGAGAGATCCGCGGACCGGCGAGTCGGTCCTGAGTTGGCCGAGATAGGCTCGACAGTCTACAAAGGCGCAGGGCCGCCAAAGGCGACCCTGATCTCGGAGAGCCATCGCGATCGGGAAGTGCTAAGCGGCGTGGCTATCCATATAGCGAACCGCCTCGCCCACGGTCCGGATCTTCTCCGCTTCTTCGTCGGAGATCTCGCCGCCGAACTCCTCTTCAAACGCCATTATCAACTCCACGAGGTCCAGCGAATCGGCCTCGAGGTCATCCCGGAAGTTGGCCTCCATGACCACCTTGTCCGGGTCTGCACCCAACTGGTCCACGATGATCTTCTGGACCCTCTCGAACGTATCCATTAACCAACCCTCCTACGGTGTCTCGATGGTGCGGGAGCACCACGCCATTGTATTAGTAGCCTGATCTGTCGGCAATGCTTGCCATCCGACTGCCGCACGACGTATGATCGCTCCCATATTCAGGTGCTGGAACACCAGGTAGAGGCGGGGGTTGCGTAGCAGAAGCCACACCGACCGCAAGTCCGAGCATATTCGCATCTGCCTCGAGGAGCCCGTACAAGCCCTCGGGGTCACCACCGGCCTGGAGCGGTGGCGACTGGAGCATCAGGCCCTGCCGGAGATGAGCCTGGCGGAGACCGACCTTTCCCTCACTCTCGCCGGCAAGGCGCTACGCTCCCCCTTCGTGATCTCCGCCATGACCGGGGGTACCCCTGAGGCCGGTGAGATCAACCGCCACCTGGCCTTGGCCGCCCAGGAGTTGGGGCTCGCTATGGTGTTGGGCTCGCAGCGGCCGGCAATAGAGGACCCCTCTCTCGCCGACACCTATCACGTTCGCCGCTGGGCCCCGGACATTCTGCTCTTCGCCAATCTGGGAGCGGTGCAACTCAACGAGGGCTACGGACTGGCTCAGTGCCGAGAGGCGGTGGACATGGTGGAGGCCGATGGCCTGGCCCTACACCTTAACCCTCTTCAGGAGCTTCTCCAGCCCGAGGGGGACAGCGACTTTCGCGGCCTGGCCGGGAAGATCGGGGAGATCGCCGCTGCCCTGGACCTGCCCGTCCTCGTCAAAGAGGTCGGCTGGGGTATCTCCGCCCGGGTGGCCGCGCTGCTGGGAGAGGCGGGTGTCCGGCTGGTGGAGGTCGCCGGGGCCGGGGGCACCTCCTGGAGCGCCGTCGAGAGCTACCGCGCCGAGAATGACGCCTCTCGTCGAGTGGCCGAGGCCTTCGCCGACTGGGGCATCCCCACCGCCGACGCCATACTCAACGTTCGTAGAACCACCCCCAACACCGAGATCATCGCCTCCGGCGGCATCCGCACCGGGGTGGAGGCCGCCAAGGCCCTTGCTCTGGGCGCGAGGGCGGTGGGAGTGGCCTTGCCCCTGCTGCGTCCCGCCCTCGGCTCCGCCTCCGAGGTGATCGAACTGGTTCGGGAGCTGGAGCGCCAGCTGCGCATCGCCATGACCTGTACCTCCAGCCACCGGCTCACCGACCTGGCCTCGGCGCTGGCGCCCGCTCCCTAGTTCACCCCCGGAAGCGGTATCCCCTGCTAGGGCTGAGCCTCCCTGACATCGAGTACCTGCATTCGCCCGTCCGCGAGGCCGGCCTTCAACTGATCCGGCCGCACTCCCTCCACCCGGGCCACGATGTCGCCCATGGCCGTATCCCGTGACCGTATGAGTGTGAGGGCGGCGATATTCCCCCCCAAGGCCTGGACCCGGTTCGAGAAGGCCGCCACTACTCCCGGCTCGTCCGGCGCCTGCACCCAGACCCGCACTCCGGGGTCGAAGGCGCCCAGGGCCTCGCTGAAGCCCAGCAGCAGGTCGGTCTCGGTGATGATGCCGACGACCTTACCCTCGCGGAGCACCGGCAGCCCGCCCAGATGCCGTTCCGCCATGATCCGAGCCGCTTCCTCCAGAGGCGTATCCTCCGAGACCGTCACCACATCCTTGGTCATGACCTTCGCTACCGTCAGTCGGTGCAGGAGATACGATACCTCGAAGATGCTCAGGGTAGTCGCCTGGGAGGGCGAGGCCTTGAGCAGATCCTTCTCCGAGACGATGCCCAGCAGTCGGCCCCGCTCATCCACCACGGGCAGCCGGCGCACGTCCTTCTCCTTCATCAGTTCCAGGGCGTCCATCACCGACAAGTCGGGGCCGATGGTCATGACGGGAGAACTCATCCGATGCTTGACGAACATTGGCCCTCCTCCCCTATCCGCCGTGGCCGCGGCGGGGTAGCCGCGTCCCTCGAATCCCAGGCCCGACCAGCCTCAGGGCGAGCAAATCATTCCCTAAGAAGGCGCGATGCTGACCGCAGCCATTCCCTCAGCCGAGTCAGCAGATCCGGCTTCTCCTCAACCGCGCACTCGGGTCTCACAATGCAGGTATCCTCGGCTGAGAATGGCTCTAGGTCAAGCAGCTTGGCATAGATGTACCCAAGAATGACCCGAGCCGATGCCAGGGTCGGAGCCGCCAGAAAGATACCCAAGATGCCCGCCACTCGAGCCCCGGCGATAGCTCCCACCAACACCACCAGGGGGTGCAAATTGACACTCCCCCCGATGATCCGGGGCACCAGGTAGTTGTTCTCCACTTGCTGAATCAGAGTGTAGGTTCCGACCACGGCCAGGGCGAACCAGAGGTGCCCCAGGGGGATCCAGCCGGAGCCTTGAAGCAGGGCCAACAAGACCGCGGGGATTGCCGACACCACGGGGCCCACGTTGGGCACCACCTCCAGCAGCCCCGCCAAGAGCCCGAGCACCAAGGCGTTGCGGACCCCCAGGACAGCCATCGAGACCGTCACCGCCGTCCCCACCACCAGGCTCAGGATCACCTGACCGCGGAAGAAGGAGTGCCAGATGCGGCCCACCCTGGCCAGCAGGAGAGTGTAGTCCTCGCGGTACCCCGGGGGCACCACATTTTCCAGGTAGGAGGTCACCCGATGCCAGTCGCGCATCAAGTAGAACGATATCACGAAGATGAAAATGGCCCAGAGCAGTCCGGAGGCGACGTCAATGAGGAGAAACACACTCTGGGAGATGAGGGGCTGCACCAGGTCGCGGAGGGCGTTGCCGGTCTCGGTGAAGAGCTGGTCGAGGTTGAGTTCGATCCCAAGAAGGGTAGTCCTGCCGCTGACCGCCGATTGCACCTGATCGAGTAGCGACTGCAGATCGAGGTTGATCTGCCCGGCCTCGGCGATGAGCGTGGGGGCGACAATGGCCGGAATCACCCCCACCACTGCCAGAGCCACCACATCCACCAGCAGCACGGCCAGGCTCCGTGGGAGGCGGGTGGAGGCGACCAGATTGTCCACGAGCGGGGTCAAGATATAGGCGATGATGACGGCGATGGCCAGAGGGGAAATGAGAGTCCGAAACTGGTAGGCGGCCAACGCCAGGACCAGCACCATGCCGATGGCGAAGGCCCGCTTAGTGCTGTCGCTCCAGGGTCTTGACACTTCCGACTCTCCGTGACCGGAGACGAGAACAGAGGCGGCCCCATAGACAGGCCGCCTCTGCTGGAGTAGTTACTACCGTCGGTCGCGGCGGCCCGATGAGCCTCCGCCGCGGCGCGAACCGCCCCCTCCCCCAGACGGGCGAGAGATTGCGCGATCCCGCTCTCG
>JBBQIE010000265.1:0-4517 GCA_038324625.1 Anaerolineae bacterium
GTAGCACGACATGTGGTCGGCCCGGAGGGAGTCAATGCCGACTAGAAGGATGTTGGGCTTGCGTCCGCGTCTGGTAGCCATAGTGTCCTCTCGTCGCTCCTTGCCGCGGTGAGCAGGGGCCGGGTGCGCGCCCCGCCCGCCGCTGCCGATGATCCAGAATGCCGCGATTCTACCCCGCTCCGGGACGGCTGCATAGTTCCCGTGGAGGGCTCGCGGCCACGCCCATCTCAGCCGGTCAGCATGGTCCAGGGCACGGCGACGATGCGCTCGCCCAGTCTCCGCACCTCCGAACCTCCGTACAGCAACATACCACCGGAGGCTCCGGGGTGATCCTCGAGGAAGGCCCGCAGGTTAGCGGCATCACCATATCCCACTCGGGAAGCCGCCTTCACCTCCAAGCCCAGTACCTTTCGCCCCTGTTCCAGGACGAAGTCCACCTCCTTGCCGTCGCGGGTACGCCAGAAGCCCAGTCGGGTCGGCGGCGGCAGGAGCTCGGCCAGGACCTTCAGGTGGTGGTAGATGAGGCACTCGAAGTATCCGCCGAACTCCCGCGCCCGGCGAAGCTCGCCCGCGTCGGAGAACCCGGACAGAAACACCGCCAGTCCCGGGTCGCTCCAGAACACCTTGGGCGATTTCACCAGGCGAGCGGTGCGATTGCCCGCGAAAGGAGGCAGCCGCTCGAACAGATGAGTCGTCTCCAGCAGGCTCAAGTAGCGGTGCGTCGTCGCCTGCGCCATCTGGGCGTCCCGAGCCAACTCCGACTGGTTGAGAATCTGGCCGCTACGGAGGGCGAGCAACTCCATCAGCCGCCGGAAGTCAACCAGGTTCTCGATCTGAGAGAGCTGCCGGAGGTCCCGCTCCAGATAGGTGGCCACGTAGCCGTCCCACCAGCGGGCCCAGGCAGTCGAAGGTAGGTGCAGCAGCGGCGGCAGGAACCCCCGAAGGAGGAGGGGCACCGGGTCGGGCGGCTCGGGCCCGATGCCTTCGGGGGGCCACTGGCCCTCGAGGGCCCGCTCGAGCACGTCCGGGGGCGGAACCCCACGGATCTCACCCATGGCGAGGGGGCGAAGGACGAAGTAGACGGCCCGCCCGGCCAGGCTCTCGCTGACTTGGCGCATGAGCAGGAGGTTGGCCGACCCGGAGAGCACGAAGCGCCGGCTGGGACGGCGGTCCACCGCCAGCTTCACCGCCGAGAGCAACTCCGGCGCCTTCTGGACCTCGTCCAGGACCACGGCATCGGCACCGGCCCACAGGTCCTCCGGCCGCTCCCGGGCCAAGCGCAGGACATCGAAGTCGTCCATGGTGTGAAAGCGCCAGGAGCGGAAGGGGTCGGCCCGACGGAGCAGAGTGGTCTTGCCCACTTGGCGGGCCCCGGTGAGGACCACCACCGGATGATCCCGGCAGGCCTCCACTAGGGACGGCGTGAGCCATCTGGGGTAATACACGCCACCGTCTGAATAACTTTCATCCATGCCGTGAATAGTAATGCATGACCGACCGCGGCGCCACCCCATAGGCGATCGTGATGGGCGGACGGCGCTGTCGTCAGGCCCCTCGACGCCAAGGCCCCCCGGTGCTAAGCTACGCCCATCGAGCCCGCGCCCCATCCAACCGCCCCTACAGCGAGTGTCTGCCCTATGCCCTCTACCCTGACCGCCCAGGAATTCGTCGCCAAGTGGCGCCGCGCCGAACTCAAGGAGCGCTCCGCCTCCCAGGAGCACTTCCTCGACCTCTGCCGCCTGGTGGGACACCCCACCCCCGCCGAGGCCGACCCCACCGGGGAGTGGTTCACCTTCGAGGCCGGCGTCGAGAAGGCTGGCGGCGGCAACGGCTTCGCCGATGTGTGGAAGCGGGACTACTTCGCCTGGGAGTACAAGGGCCGGCACGCCAACCTCGATGAGGCCTACCAGCAGTTGCTCCGCTACAAGGACGCCCTCTACAACCCGCCCCTGCTGGTGGTCTGCGATCTGGACCGCATCGTCATCCACACCAACTTCACCAACACCGCCAAGCGAGTGATCGAGATCGGCCTGGAGGAACTCCTCCAATGGGAGAAGCTGGAGCAGCTTCAGGCCCTCTTCGCCGATCCCTTCCGCTTTCGCTCCCCCCGGACCACCGCCCAGGTCACCGAGGAGGCGGCCCAGCATTTCGCCCGCCTGTCCGACCTCCTGCGGCGGCATGGTGAGGACCCCCAACGCGCCGCCCACTTCCTCATCCGCCTCCTGTTCTGCCTCTTCGCCGAGGACATCGGCCTCCTGCCCAAGGGCCTCTTCACCCGCCTGGTGGAGCAGACCCGCCGGACCCCGGGGGCCTTCACTGCCCAACTGCGGCAGCTCTTCTCCGCCATGGCCGGCGGGGGCTGGTTCGGGGCCGACCAGATCGAGCACTTCAACGGCGGCCTCTTCGAGGACGACTCCGTCCTGTCCCTGGACTCGGAGGGCCTGGAGATCCTGGATCAGGTCAGCCGGCTGGACTGGGCCGGCATCGAGCCCTCCATCCTCGGCACCCTCTTCGAGCGCAGCCTCGACCCCTCCCGCCGGGCCCAACTGGGAGCCCATTACACCAGTCGGGAGGACATCCTCCTCATCGTGGAGCCGGTGCTGATGGAGCCCCTGCGCCGGCGCTGGCAGGAGGTGGAGGCGCAAGCCCGCGACCTAGCCTCCCGCCGCGACGGGGCCGGCGGGGGAGCCCGCACCCGCTACGAGCGCCAACTCGTCGGCCTGCTGCTCGATTTCTCCGGGGAGACCGCCCAGGTCCAAGTGCTCGACCCGGCCTGCGGCAGCGGCAACTTCCTCTACGTGGCTCTGCGCGAGCTACTGGGGCTGTGGAAGGCGGTGTCCACCTTGGCCTTCGAGCTGGGCCTGCCCCTGATGTACCCTTGGGAGGCGGCCCCCGACCCCTCCCAGCTGCACGGCATCGAGGTCAACCCCTACGCCCACGAGCTGGCCCAGGCCACCGTGTGGATCGGCTACATCCAGTGGCTGCACGAGAACGGCTTCGGCTCCCGCCGCGACCCCATCCTCAAGCCCCTGCACAACATCCTGCACATGGACGCCATCTTGGCCCACGACGAGGAGGGCCACCCCGTCGAGCCCCAGTGGCCCGAGGCCGACATCATCATCGGCAACCCGCCCTTCCTGGGCGACAAGAAGATGCGCGGCGAGCTGGGACACGAGTATGTCGAGAACCTGCGGCGGCTCTACTCCGGACGGCTGCCGGGGCAGAGCGACCTCTGCTGCTACTGGTTCGAGAAGGCCAGGGCTATGATCGAGGAAGGAAGGGCTAAACGTGCCGGTCTCCTGGCCACCCAGGGCATCCGCGGCGGCGCCAACCGCACGGTGCTGGAGCGCATCAAGGAGACGGGGGATATCTTCTGGGCTCAGTCGGATCGCAACTGGGTACTGGATGGCGCGACCGTGCATGTGTCCATGGTCGGCTTCGGAAGCGGCGACCACGGGGAAAGCACACTGAACGGTGTATGCGTGAGTCAGATCCATGCAGACCTCACGAGCTCGGTTGATCTGACATCGGTTCAACGTCTGCCCGAGAACGAAGGCATTGCATTCATCGGCACTCAGAAGACCGGCGCTTTCGATCTGACCACCGAGCAGGCCCGTGAAATGCTCTTGGCTGTAGGCAATCCCAATGGGCGGGACAACAGCGATGTGGTCAAGCCCTGGGTGAATGCCATAGATATCACCAGGCGCCCGAGAGATGCGTGGATCATTGACTTCGGTGTAGGAACCTCGCCTGAGGATGCCGCTGGCTATGAAACGCCCTTCGAGTACGTTAGGGAACACGTGAAGCCCCACCGCGATGGAGTGCGGCGCAAAAGCCATCGAGACCGCTGGTGGCTATTTGGTGAGACCCGTCCTGGGATGCGAGAGGCAGTCTCGTCTCGATGCCGGTACATAGTGACTCCTCATGTCTCTAAGCACAGAGTCTTCGCGTGGGTACCGCGAGGCGTCATCGCCGAGAACCTGCTGATTGTGTTTGCGCGTGATGACGACTACTTCCTGGGAGTGCTTCACTCCAAGATCCATGAGCTGTGGGCGCGCAGCCAAGGTACGCAGCTGCGCGAGGCAGAAAGCGGCTTTCGCTATACGTCGACCACTACCTTCGAGACCTTCCCCTTCCCCTGGCCCCCCGGCCACGAGCCCCAGGACGACCCCCGGGTGCGGGCCATCGCCGAGGCCGCCCGCGACCTGGTGGAGAAGCGGGGCCGCTGGCTCAATCCCCCGGGCGCCGAGGAGAAGGAACTCAAGCGCCGCACCCTCACCAACCTCTACAACCAGCGGCCCACCTGGCTCGACCTGGCCCACCGCCGGCTGGACGAAGCCGTCCTGGATGCCTACGCCTGGCCCCACGACCTGGAGGACGAGGAGATCCTGGAGCGGTTGCTGGCGCTGAACCTGGAGAGGGCGGGGGAGAGCGCCTGACAAGGGCCTCTTGCGTCAGCAACGTCGGGTGGGCACCAGGGATGATCACCCCGAAGCACGGTCGGCCTTGTGGGCGGA
>JBBQIE010000266.1:0-4497 GCA_038324625.1 Anaerolineae bacterium
GGTCAGGTGGCCCGTCTGCGCCCCGTGACCCGCCGCCCGGTGACAGCCTCCGATGAGGAACGGCGGTCGAATCCCAGGAGTCGGAGTGCCAAATTGAGGGTGGCGGAGCGACTATGAGCAGCGGGTACATCAGTCCCACCGACAATCTGATCAGCTTCCGGCGAGACCAGCCGAGGAACAGCACCGAGCCGCTGTTGCGGACCTCGATGGCGACGGTGAAGTCAGCGAGCCTTGGGCTCAGTGGCAGGGATTCACTTCTGGTGGGGTTGGCCACCGTTTTCCTCGCCCTGATTGGTCTGCTCTATCTGCTCCAGGCGGCGGACATCACCGGCATCGCCTATCGCTCTCATGATCTCGCGGCAGAGGTGGCCCGCATTGAGCATGAGAACTCGGCACTGAGGATCGAGGTGGCTCAGATGGAGGGGCTGGAGCGAGTGGAGCGGAGGGCGGAGGAGCTCGGCTTCGAGAAGGCACGTCAGGTACGCTATCTTGTCCTCGAGGATGGTTCCGGGGCTGAGGGCCGGGAGATGCCGGCTTCCCCAGAATCGGGGGAGTAGCGGAGTGCTTGACCGAGGGCGACGACTGGAGATCAGGGGTCGGATGTTGCTTCTGGCCATGGGACTGGGGGCCATCGCCCTGGTCTTGGCCGGGCAGTTGGCTCGCTGGCAATTGGTGCATGGGGCGGAATTGGCCGAGGCTGCCCTGAAGGAAACCTTGCAGCTCGAGACCATCTACGCCGAGCGCGGAGGCATCTACTCCCGTGACGGCCGCATGTTGGCCGGCGACCTCTACGTGTACGCCTTGTCGGCCGCACCGGAGGCAATCCGCGACCCCTACGCCTTGGCCGATCGCCTGTTCCCCCTGATTGGGATGGGGCGCGACGAGTTGGCATCGCGATTGTCCGCCGATGCGATATGGCAGCCGTTGGCAGAGGGCATACCGCTTCGTATCGCCGATGAGATAACCGCCTGGCAAGAGCCCGGGTTGTACCTGGAGCCGGCGCTCTCGCGGGCCTATCCGGATGGGGGTATGGCGGAGCCGCTGCTTGGGTTTGTGAACCGGGCTCGCACCGGCTTCTACGGGGTGGAAGGCTACTACGATACCATACTCGAGGGTGAGGCTGGGGCCAGGCTGGGGGACCTGGATGTGTTCGGGCAGCAGGCTCCCTTCGGGAGAAGTTCTCTGGAGCCACCCAAGAACGGGGCCGATCTGGTGCTGACTCTGGACAGCCGGGTGCAGTACATGCTGTGGCAGGAACTCCGCGATGGCCTCATTAAGTACAAGGCCGCGAGCGGCACTATTATCGTCCTGGATCCCCGCTCGGGGGCCCTGCTGGGAGCGGTTTCGCTGCCGGCTTACAACCCCGAGAGCTACGAGTCTTCTGAAGCTAAGCTCTACGAGGACCCGCTGGTGAGCCACGAGTATGAGCCGGGCTCGGTGTTCAAGGTCATCACCATGGCCGCCGGCCTGGACGCCGGAGTGGTCACCCCCGACACGGTGTTCGACGACACCGGTGCCTTCGAGGTAGCGGGAGCCACCATTCGCAACTGGGACCGATCGGCGCATGGACCGGTCACGATGACGGAAGTGCTAGCGCTGTCTCTCAACACCGGGGCCTCGTATGTCAGCGACGTGCTGGGGGCGGATCGCTTCTATCGCTATCTGACCGACTTCGGGTTTGGGAGTGCCCTAGGGGTGGACCTGCAGGCCGAGGCCGACGGCAACATGAAGATCCCGGGAGACGGACGCTGGTACCAGGCTGACCTGGCAACCAATTCCTTCGGCCAGGGCATTGCTGTCACCCCGTTGCAGATGGTGGCCGCCGTGGGGGCTCTGGCTAACGGGGGGGTGTTGATGAGGCCTTACGTGGTGCAGGAGGTTATTGACTCCACGGGGATTCGGGAGACGGCGCCCATGCCGTTGCGGCAAGTGGTTTCCCCGGAGGCGGCGGCCACCATCACGGACATGATGGTTCACGCGGTGGAGAAGGAGACGGATGCGGCTCGGGTCCCTGGGTACGAAGTGGCCGGCAAGACGGGAACGGCCCAGATACCCATTCCCGGGGGCTATCACCCCTCGGATATCATCGCCTCGTTCGTGGGCTTCTTCCCGGCGCGTGATCCGGAAGTGTGTATTCTGGTCAAGGTGGACAGGCCGCAGGCCGGCCAGTGGGGTAGTGAGGTGGCGGCACCCATCTTCAGTCGGGTGGCGAGCGAACTGGCGGTGCTGCTGGGCATCCAGCCGGAGCCGGTTCAGATGGCCCAGAACTGACGCGATGACCATGACACTGGGACAATTGCTGCTGAAGCACACCGCGGGCGGATGGCCTGAAGGCGCGCCCGAGCCGGTGGTCTCCGGAGTGGCCATTGATTCCAGAGAGGTTAAGCCCGGCGACGTCTTCTTCGCCTTCAAAGGGGAGCGAGTTGACGGCTCCGACTACGTGGAGGAAGCCTTCTCCCGGAGGGCGGTGGCGGCCGTGGTGCAGGTGGAGGCCAACTCCACCTGCGCTCGGCCCGTGTGCCCTGCCGGCGGAGATGGGCTGCTGATCGCGGTCCCGGATGTGTCGGCGGCACTGCAGTCGTGGGCAGCTGACTGGCGAGCCCAGATGCCGGCGCGGGTGGTGGCGGTCACCGGCAGCGTGGGGAAGACGCTGACGAGGGACGTCATCGCCACCGTGCTTTCTCAACGGCATCGGGTCCATCGGGCAGGGAAGAACTACAATAACGAGATCGGCTTGCCCCTGACCCTACTGGGGTTGCGGGAGGAGCACGAGCTCGCGGTACTGGAGATGGGCATGTATGCCCTGGGGGAGATCGCCGACTTGGTGTGCCTGGCGAAGCCCGAGGTCGGGGTGGTCACCAATGTGGGGCCGACTCACCTAGAACGCCTGGGAAGCCTGGATCGAATCGCCCAAGCGAAGTCGGAGTTGGTTCGGGGGCTCCCCGCCGATGGCCTGGCGGTGTTGAACGGTGATGATCCCAGGGTTGTGGCAATGGCGGAGGCTTCGCCTTGTCCCTACGTCACCTATGGGTTCGGCGCGGGCAGAGACTATGCCGCCTCCACTTGGCGCTCTCTAGGCCTCCAGGGGAGCGAGTTCGATCTTCGTGCCGAGGGCCGCGTCCAGCAGGTCCGGTCGCCACTGCTCGGTCGGGCGGCGGTGTACGCCGTCCTGGCCTCCGTGGCTGTCGCCCGGCACCTGGGTCTGTCATGGGAACAGATCGAGGCGGGCATCGCGGAAGTCGGTTCCTGCTCCCGGATGAAGGTGCGTAAGGGGGCGGAACACCTCATCCTCGATGATACCTACAACGCTGCTCCCGCTTCCGTTCTCGGCGCTCTCGAAATACTTGGTGAACAGGAGGGACGGCGAGTGGCCGTCCTTGGTGATATGCTGGAGTTGGGCGAA
Source organism: Anaerolineae bacterium (assembly GCA_038324625.1). GTDB lineage: Bacteria > Chloroflexota > Anaerolineae > DRVO01 > DRVO01 > JBBQIE01. The sequence continues at coordinate 3,404 of JBBQIE010000266.1, forward strand.
TACTCCGAGAGTGGCCACCGCGAAGTGGGGCGGGAAGTGCCGACCCACGCCGATCTCCTGGTCGCCGTCGGCTCTAGGGCTCGCCTGATGGCGTCGGAGGCCCGCACTGCCGGTATGCCCCCGGAAACGGTGCTGGAAGCAGACACGGTGGAAGGGGCAATTGAGGCTCTGGCGGACCTGGTCCGCCCCGGCGACGTGTTCCTGATTAAGGGCTCGCGGGGAATGCGGATGGAGCGGATTTGTGAGGCCCTGTTGGCACCGAGTGCAGAAACCTCAGTGGGATGATGCCAGTTGGCTTACTCTCTAGTGCTGGGTATGGTGTCCTTCGTGGTGGCGGTCGCCTGGGGGCGCCCGTTCATCAACTTCCTCCGCCGGCATCGAGTCGGCAAACAGATCCAGGCTGACGGACCCCAGACCCATCTACCCAAGGCCGGGACGCCGACCATGGGAGGGGCTCTGGTGGTGGCGGTGGTGCTGGGGATCACCATCGTGCTCAACTTCCTAAACCTGAGTGGCATGAATGCCATCGGCCGTTCGGTCTTGCTGCCCATGGGGGTTATGGCGGGCATGGCGGTATTGGGTGGGGTGGACGATTGGGTCAACGTCACCCGCAAGAACCCGGGAGGCATCGGGATGCTGGCCCGGCACAAAGCGATCTGGATGCTCCTCATCGCTACCGCGGCCGCCGTCGGCCTCCATTTCTTCTTGGGTCTGGGGAGCGTCGCCATCCCCGGGGTGCCGGAAAAGATCGGGATCGGGCTACTCTACCTACCGGTCGCGGTGTTCGTCATCTTCGGCACGGCCAATGCCGTCAACATCACCGATGGGCTCGATGGGCTGGCAGCGGGGACACTGTTGGTGGCCTTCCTGTCCTACGGGGTCATCGCCTATTTGCAGGAACAGGTGTATCTGGTGGCCTTCTGCCTGACCGTGGTGGGCGCTCTCATGGGTTTCCTCTGGTACAATGCCTATCCGGCCCAGGTGTTCATGGGCGACATCGGGTCCCTGGCTCTGGGTGGGGCCCTGGCCACGGTGGCCCTCATGACCGGCCAGTGGTTGCTGCTTCCTATCGTAGGGGTGGTCTTCGTGGGAGA
>JBBQIE010000267.1:0-4475 GCA_038324625.1 Anaerolineae bacterium
GGCCGGCCCAGGGATGGCGCTGCTCCTGGGGGCAGCTCTCGAAAGGGCAGTCGTCGTAGGAGTCCACGATCTCCGGCGGGTGGCCGGTCCAGGGGCTATGAGGAGCGGTGTAGTGGACGCTCAGGTAGAAAGGGGCCTCTCCGTTCGCCTGCCGATCCAGGAAGGCCAGGGCGTCGTCGGTGATGACGTTGGTGACGTAGCCGGGCTCGGTAAGCAGCCGGCCGTTGCGGATCATGGGGGCGTCGTGATAGGGACCGCCGCCGGACTGATGGACGAACCAGTGGCTGAAGCCATGTTGGGTCAACTGGCTGGCGCCCAGGTGCCATTTGCCGCTGAGGCCGCAGTGGTAGCCTGCTCGGGCCAGGACGTCGGTGTAGGCCGTCTGGCCCTGAAGGTACTCGATTTCCCCCGGGGGGACATTGCCCTCTCGGATCCAGTCGTGTACCCCGTGGCGAGAGGGTATGGCCCCGGTCAGCAGGGAGGCGCGACTGGGGGAGCACACCGGTGAGGTGCAGAAGAAGTTGGAGAAGCGCACCCCGGTGCCGGCCAGGCGGTCAATGTGGGGGGTGCGGATCTCGGGGTTGCCGTAGCAGCCGGCGGCCCAGGGGCCTTGGTCGTCGGTGAGGATGAAGATGACGTTAGGTGATTTCATGCTTCTCCTTTCTCGTGTGGACGGTGCGGACCGGGTGGACGAGGGCCCGGTGGTTCTATCCCCCCAGGCGCAGCAGACGCAGGGCATTTCCGGAGGTGACCTTGGTGAACACCGCCTCGGAGATGGAACCCGCTTCCCGGAGCCGCTTCAGGGTGCTCAGGTGCGGCATACGCCCGGCGGGGCCCCCGGCGCAAACGTCGGTGCCGAAGAGGATACGGTCCTGGAACTCGTTCAGGAAAGCGATGCCATACTCGGGGTCTCGGGTGATGGCGTTGTGCCCGCTGCCGGCGGAGATGTCGCCGTAGAGATTGCCGCAGCGGCGCATGAGCTTGGGCAGTGCCCCTTCCTCGGGCAGGGGTCCCTTGGGATAGCCCATCTTCTCCTCGGGAGTGAGGCCGGCGCCCATCTCCGCCCAGAACCCCTGCCCGTGCCCGACGACGATGGTCTCCGGGGCCTCCAGCAGCAGCTTCTCCAGCCGCGGTGCCCCTGGGTCGTCCTGAAGGCCGTAGGTGCCGGGGCCCATGCCGATCCCGTGGATGAGGATCGGGAAGCCGGCGGCGCCGCTCTGGCGAAACAGGTTGATCACTCGCGGATCGTCGCAAGGCAGGTTGGCGGTGATCTCGCCGATGCCCCGGCAGCCATGCTCGCCGAACCAGTCCAGCAGGGGAGTGAAGTCGGCCTTGGGGCTGTTCCCCAGCCAGCGAGGGTCCAGGTTGCCGAAGGGAATGATCCTGTCGGGGTAGCGGGCGGCGTCCAGGACCTGCCGGCGGATGCCCATATTCTCGTCCAGCACGAAGCCCGGCCCGATATAGTTCTCCGGCGAGGGGCAGAGGGTGAGCAGCACCGCCTTGTCTATGCCCTCGTCCTCCAGTCGGCCCAGCAGTTCCTCCCAGGTCACCGGCAGGGAGGGATCATCCAGGCTGCGGCGTAGGTCCCCGACGTGGGTGTGGAAGTCAATGATCACGGCTATCTCCTCGGGTGTCTGATCTTGGGTCAAGGGCCAGGTGGGGCAGTTTCCTCCGGATCGGCCTCGGGAGGCAAGTGCCCGGAGAGCCCTTGCAGCACTCGGAGGGCATCCTGCCAGCCGATGGGGCTCAGGCCCAGGCGCTGCTGGACCTCCTCCGGGGGTAGCTCCTGGTGCCAGCGGAGGGCGCAGCTCCAGCGCATCACCGTGGGGGTGACGGAGGCGGCGGCACCGACGTGCTTGCCCAGCCGTTCCACCACTCGGTGCAGAGTGCGGCGGGAGCTGACGAAGACCCGGTCGTCCTCGGAGGGGTACTGCTGGAGGAAGGCCCGGTACACCTCCCGGAAGCGGGGAGGGACGGCCAGTACCCGGTTCTTGTAGCGATGGCGGCGGCCCACGTGGTGGATGCGGATGGCCACTTGGGGCTGGGCCACCAGGACCTGGGAGCGGGTGAGGGTCTCCAGCTCCCCCCGGCGCAGACCCAGGTCCAGGGTGAGCAGGAGCAGGAGCAGGGGCCGAGCGTCGGGCTTCTCCGGCCGCTGGAAGAGGTCCCAGGCCAAGTCCCGCATCCGCTCCTGCTCCTCGGGGGTGAGGACGTCGGGGAGGGGCACCTCCCCGGCGGGAGCGTAGAGGTCGGCAGCCGGGTTGCCGGTGAGGATCCTCTGCTCCCCCAGGACCTCGAAGAACTTGCGGATGCCGGTCACCCGGAGGGCCAGGGTCTTGACCGGGGCCTCACCCTCCCGCTCCGAGAGCCAGGTGAGGTAGCGTTGCAGTTGCCCGGACCGGACCCGCCCGATGGCCAGCTCATCCCCCAGGCAACGGGCCAGCAGCTCCACCGAGGTGGTGTAGATCTCGATGGTGTTGCCGCTGTACTCCAGGGAGGAGAGGTAGAGGCCGAACCAGGCGTTGGCCTGGCGGAGGGTGGCGTCCGTCGCCGGGGGCTTGAGTTGATCGGCCACCCGAATGGCCTCCTCGGCGCCGAAGAGAGGCAGTTGGATGGCCTTGGGCTCTGGGGTAGCGGCTTTTCTCCGGGCCACGCTCGTGGTTCGCCTCCGGGAGGTAACTCGGGCTTATGTAAGGCTACGGCGAGGAAGGGGTGCGGTCAAGCGCGAGTGGGAGGGAAGTCTCACGCAAAGACGCAAAGGCGCAAAGAGGGCGAGGACGGGAACGGATGATAGGCCGAGAGGCACGGTTGGGTTGTGGAGGGCCCGGGATTGGGGTAGAAAGCGGTAGCGCCCGACGTTGCCACAAAGTGGGGCAGGTAGTTATACCGATTGAGGAGAAGACTTTCATGGACAAGATCCGTTTGGGCCTCATCGGCTGCGGGGGGATGGCCCAGGCCCACGTGCAGCGCTTCGACCAGGTCAGGGACCGGATGCACCTGGCGGCGGCGGTGGACGTGGACCTGGGCAAGGCCAAGGCGGTGGCCGAGCACTTCGAGGGGGCCATCGCCGCCACTGACTATCACGATATCCTGGATATGGTGGACGCGGTGCTGGTGGTCCTGCCCCACCATCTGCACCACCCGGTGGGGATGACCTGCCTGGAGGCGGGGAAGCACGTCCTCATGGAGAAGCCCATGGCCAACTCCGAGGAGAAGTGCCTGGAGCTGATTGCCGCCTCGAGGAGAGCGGATCGGACCCTGATGGTGGCCTACTGCATGAGGTACCATCCCCTGGTGTCGCGGATGAAGCAGCTTCTGGACAACCGCACCTTCGGAGACGTCTTCCAGGTGTCTATCTGGACCGAGCAACTGACTCAATACTGGCCGGGTCACTGGGCCCTGAAGGCGGAGACCCTAGGCGGGGGCCAGCTCTTCAGCCACGGCTGCCACTACATTGACATCCTCCTCTGGTACCTGGGCCGGCCGGTACTGGGTACGCACGTGGGCACCAACTTCGGCACTCCCTGGATGGAGAAGGAGGGCACCAGCAACGTCAGCCTGGAGTTCGAGGGCCGGCGGCTGGGCTACCACTTCGGCACCTGGGGGGCTCGCGGCACCCGCCTCGGCTATGCCTTCCACGCCCACTGCACCGACGGCCTCCTGGAGGCGGACATCACCCACGGGAGGCTGTCCTTCGTCCACAAGGGTGAGCAGGAGCTTCTCCTGGAATGCGAGCCCAACAAGCACACCGAGAACGAGATGAAGCACTTCCTCGATTGTGTGGAGTCGGGCAAGCGCCCTCTCACCGACGGGCCGGGCAGCCTCCAGGGCCTGCGGGTCATCTGGCGGCTGTACGAGGCGGAGGAGAAGGGCGTGGTCGCCGACCTGCGCGGGCTGGGCCTGGATCAGGCCTGAGCCGGGCCGCGGTGGCGTCCCGTTATTGTGAGGAGATCAACCCATGAGCGACCGTCGTCCTGACCGACCCAACGTCGTCGTCTTCTTCACCGATCAGCAGCGCTGGGATACCACCGGCGTCCACGGCAATCCATTGGAGCTGACCCCGAACTTCGATCGAGTGGCTCGCTTCGGCACCCACGCCCACAACTTCTTCACCTGCCAGCCGGTATGCGCCCCGGCGCGAGCCTCCCTGCAGACCGGGCTCTACGCCACCAACACCAGCGTCTTTCGCAACGGCATCCGGCTGCCGGAGCAGAAGAAGACCCTGGCACAGCACTTCGGGCAAGCGGGTTACCACACCGGCTATATCGGCAAGTGGCACCTGGCCGGGCACGAGTACCAGGGGGCGGTGCCGGTAGACCGGCGGGGAGGCTATGACTACTGGCTGGGGGCGGACATCCTGGAGTTCACCTCCGAGCCTTACCGGACGGTGATGTACGACAACGACAACCGGGAGGTGCGGCTGCCCGGCTACCGGGTGGATGCCCTCACCGACGCCGCCATCCGCTACGTGGATG
>JBBQIE010000268.1:0-4429 GCA_038324625.1 Anaerolineae bacterium
GGAACTTTACCATCCGGGAGCCTTTTTGCGCACCGGGCAAGAGCGACTCGGAGTCCTCAACGCCCGTTTCCTCGACCCGGACGAGCTCCAGGGCCCGATCGACGCGGATCGCCACCAGCCGTTCCCCCAGCCGGGCCACCAGGAGATGGTCGGTCGGCTCGACCTCTCGCGCCGGCAGCCGGAGCCGCGACCGGATGTTGAGCACGGGAACGACCCGCCCCCGGAGGTTGATGACCCCCTCGATGAACTCGGGAGCACGGGGCACCGCCGTGATGGGCGACATCGCCTTGATCTCCTGAACCTTGGCGATGTCTATGCCATACGACTCCTCGCCCAACTGGAACACCACCACCTGCGTCTCCAGACTGGCGACCATCTCGATCTGCTTTTCCATCTGTCCTCCACCTCGCTGTGCCGGCTGCCGGGTGCTGCCACCTCAGCCAAAATGCCCGCCCGATAGCCCACCGCCATCGCCGAGAGCTTTCTTCCCGAGGCCGGGCCCTTTCCCAGTGGACTTCCTCGGCCAAGTCGGGATCGGCCGCTTTCGGCATGGTGATAGCTTGCTTCTAACTATCGGCATAGGCGGCAACCACCTGAAGCACGCCTCCCGCCGCGGGCCATAAAGAAGCCGTAAAACTTCGCTTCCGGCGACCTCCGCGGCGATCGCTTGAGTGGGGGTCGTCGGGACCGTATGATGCCCCCCACAAGCTATCCACCGGGAAGGGAAACCATGAAACTGAAGGGGCTCGTTGCCATCGTCACCGGGGCCGGGAGAGGGATCGGACGCGCCACCGCCGGGCTCTACGCTCGCGAAGGGGCCAAAGTCGCCCTGGCGGCCCGTAGCCCGCTGGAGCTCCAGGCGGTCACGGCCGAGATCGAGGACCTGGGAGGGGAAGCTCTGGCCGTACCCACCGACGTCCGCGATCGAGCCCAGGTCCTGCGCCTGGTCGAGCGCACCCGAGAGCGCTTCGGACCGGTGGACATCCTCTTCAACAACGCCGGAGTAGCCCGGCACGGCTATCTGGTGGACATCACCGAGGAGGACTGGGACCTGACTTTCGACGTGAACGTGAAGGGCATCTTCCTCTGCACCCAGGCGGTGCTGCCGGAGATGATCGTGCGCCACCGGGGCAACATCATCAACGTCGCCTCCGGGGCCGGGCTGCGGGGCTCAGCCTGGAAGGTGGCCTATAGCGCCTCCAAGTTCGCCGTGGTCGGCTTCTCCGAGTCCCTGGCCCAGGAAGTGGGGGTACACGGCATCCGGGTCAACACCATCTGCCCCGGCCCGGTGGCCACGGAGATGCGGGCCAAGAACTATCCCTTCGAGAAGCCGGGCCTGCTTCCGAGGGCGGAGGACGTGGCCGACCTGGCCCTGTTCCTGGCCTCGGAGGAGTCGCGCACCATCCACGGCGCCGTCATCAGAGTGGCCGTGGGCCCGGAGCCCATCCCCACCGACGAGCGTCAGGTCGAGTAGCCGGCCAGGAGAACGCCCTCCCCACCCCGGCATCGCCAGTCACGTTGACACGCGCGAGATAAGCATAGATGATTTGCGCCATAGGCCATGAATAGGGTTACGAATAGGGCTTCAGCGCCTGACCCTGGGGAGATGCCGATGTCTGAGCAAATACCGCCGGAATCGTATGATCGTCGCCAGCGCAACGAGAAAGAGGAGAAGGACGAGAAGGACCGCCGCGATCAGCGGGAGAAAGAGGAGAAGGGGGCCGGCGACCGGCTCGGCTCCCTGAGTTGGGCTCTGATCCTCATCATGGCCGGGCTGGTGTTCCTTGCCGTGAGCGCCAACCTCTTCCCCGGGCTGGACTGGTCCAATGCCTGGAGCCTGATCGTGATGGGGGCAGGGCTGGTCATCGGCCTGGAGGTGATCCTGCGCTTCCTAATGCCCGAGTACCGCCGCCCCCTGAGCGGGCGCCTGATTCTGGCGGTGGTGCTGCTCCTGGTGGGCGCCGGAGGCTTCATCGGGTGGGATAACACCTGGCCCTTCATCCTCATCGGGATCGGCCTGGCCATGCTGGTGGGCGCCCTCACCAACCGGCAGTGAGGGGACTAAAATGAGTGGTTCCGGGTGACCACAGGAGGAGCGGCGGCGGGAGGATAGCATTCGCCTCCCGCCGCCGCTTCGCGTTTTCGCGACCTTAGCGATCCAGACGCGAGCGGATCCCTAGCCGATATCCTCCAGGGGCTTCACATTCCCGAAGGTGGGCGCCGGACCGGCCACCGGGGCCGCCCAACGCACGGCATTGCCGATGACGTGCAGCACTTCCTTCTGGTGGAAGATGGGCAGGCTCTCGTGCCCGGGGCGGAAGTAGAACACCTTGCCCCGGCCGCGGTTGTAGCAGCAGCCGCTACGGAAGACCTCGCCCCCGGCGAACCAGGAGATGAACACCAGGGTGTCCGGGGCGGGAATGTCGAACCTCTCCCCATACATCTCCGTGTGAGGGATCTCGAAGTACTCCGGCAGGCCCTCGGCGATGGGATGGCCCTGCTCCACCACCCAGAGGCGCTCCTTCTCCCCGATCTCTCGCCAGCGCAGGTTGCAGGTGGTGCCCATCAACCGCTTGAAGGGCTTGGAGAAATGGGCGGAGTGCAGGCAGATCAGGCCCATGCCATCGAGGACCACCCGCTTCTGCACCCGATCCACGATCTCCTCGCTCACCTCCCCGTGAGCCATGTGTCCCCACCAGATCAGCACGTCCGTCTGGGCCAGGACTTCCTCGGTGAGACCATGCTCCGGCTCGTCTAGGGTAGCGGTACGGACCGTCGTGCCCGGCTGCTGTTTGAGGTAGGCGGCGATGGCTCCGTGTATCCCCTCGGGGTAGATGGCGGCGATCTCCTCCGATTTCTTCTCGTGGCGATACTCGTTCCATACCGTGACTCGGATACCGTCGCTCATGAGGCACCTCGCTGTGGACTTTGTGACCGGCTCGGTCATTCTCCGCCCGACCCGGTTGCCCGTCAAGACCAGACCCTACAAAGGTCTCGGAGACCTTTATAGGGTCTATCCGACAGGCTGAAGTATAATGCCCGTAGATCAGACTCGGAGTGTGACCCATGAGCGGCGCCGGACCCACCATCTTCTCCTCTGTCGCCTTCACCCAGGACCACTGGAACCGGCTGCGTGAGGTGGCGCCCGATGCCGTCGTCCGCGAGTTGCCCACCACCGACGACCCCCGCCTCGAGGAGATGGTCGCCGATGCCGAGATCGCCTTCATCGAGGGCTACCACCATGTGGACCCAGCCGAGGCTCCTCACCTCCGCTGGGTGCAGACGGCCAGCGCCGGGGTGGACGCCCTCCTGGGCACTCCCCTCTGGTCGAGTGACATACCCATCGCCAACGCCAGCGGTATCCAAGTGCGCTCCATGGCCGAGTGGGCCTTCTCCTGCATCCTCTCCCTCCAGCACCGGCTGCCTTACCTGCGAGAGCGACAGAAGGAACACGTCTGGGCCTCGCGCGACCCCCTGGGCCACTCCCTGGGCGACCTGGCCGACCTCACCTTAGGAGTCATCGGCTACGGCAGCATCGGGCGAGAGGTAGGCCGGCTGGGCAAGGCCTTCGGTATGAGGCTCCTGGCCACCATGATCGGCCCCGAGAACCCTCGGGACACCGGATACATCATGCCCGGAGCCGGGGACCCGGAGGGGGTGCTGCCCGACGTCCTCGGCGGGCCGGAGTACCAGCAGGAACTCCTGGCCCAGAGCGACGTGGTGGTGCTCACCATCCCCAGCACCCCCTCCACCCGGAGACTGATCGGTGAGGACCAGTTCCGAGCCATGAAGGAGAGCGCCCTCTTCGTCAACATGTCGCGGGGCACGGTGGTGGACGAAGCGGCCCTCATTGAGGCCCTCCGGCAGGAAGAGATAGGCGCCGCCGCCCTGGACGTGACCGAGATCGAGCCCTTGCCGGGCGACAGCCCCCTGTGGGACATGGAGAACGTACTGGTGTGCCCTCACGTGGCTTGGTACAGCCCCGCCTATTATGATCGGCTCATGGATCTATTCCGCGAGAACGTCCGCCGCGACCTGGCCGGCCTGCCGCTGGTGAACGTGGTACACCGCAAGCAGGCATTCTAGGAATGGAAAGGATCCTGGTCACCGGCGCCACCGGCAATGTCGGGGCCGAGGTGGTGACGGCTTTGTGCGCCCTGGGACAACCGGTGGTGACGGGAGTCAGGAAGCCGTCGGCGGTCCCGGCCGCCAACGGGGTGGAGTCGGTGCTCTGCGAGTTCGGCCGCCCGGAGACCTATCCGGCCGCCTTCGACGGGGTGAGCAAGCTCTTCCTCATGCGCCCCCCGCAGATCAGCGACGTCAAGCGCTATCTCTTCCCAGTGGTAGACTTCGCCCGGGAGGCGGGGGTAGAGCACATCGTCTTCCTCTCCCTCCTCGGGGTAGAGCGCAATCCCTTCGTGCCCCATCG
>JBBQIE010000269.1:0-4415 GCA_038324625.1 Anaerolineae bacterium
AGGCCCTATCCGGGTTTGGACAGTGCGTGGGCGAAGTGCTCCAGGCGGTGGACGATGCTCTGGGCCTGCAGGCGAGGCAGGCGTCGGATCTACGCTCGGGTTCCTTGGCTCTCGCCTACGGGCTGTCAGTCGCCGAGGGAAGTGACCGGCAGTCCATCGAAGCCCTGCTTCTATCGGCCCGATGCGGGGATGAGCGGTCGGTGGAGCAGCTATGGGAGCTTCTAGAGAACATTGGAGCTATGAGATATCTCTTAATTGAAGCGGCCACTCGAGTGGCCCGCGCCCGGGTGATACTGGATTACGTGGCCCCGGCCTTGACGGTTGGTGGCCGGGCCGACCTGGAGTCCGTACTTGACTACATTGACCCCTCCAACCGCCTTGTCACCTGACGTGGCGGTGGTCGAATATCCCGAAGCTTCTCCTGATCTCAGTAGCCGCCTGATATCGCGGCTGGTGGATTGGGTGGTCTTCGTGATCTCGGTGCTAGTGATTTTCGCCGTGGCCCTGGGTATCGTGGCGCAGGTAACGGAGCCATATGACGGAATGCAGTGGTTTGGAAGCGACTATACCCTCGGAGGCACCACGCAGGGCGGCCCAGCGGCCCTCGCCGGCCTGCGCGCGGGCGACCGGATACTGGCTATTGACGGCATTCCGGTAGCTCGTCGGTTTCCCCTGTACAATGAGCGAGCCGGGACTACGGTTAGCATCACCGCCGTTCGTGACGGCGCCACCTTTGAGGTGCCCCTGGTCCTCGCTCAAAGGCCTCTCCGGGACTTGCTGCTGAAGACGAGCAGCCTGGGAGTGGCTCTGCTGTTCTCCCTCCTCAGCCTCTCGTTTTCGGTCGGTGCTCGTCGCTCGCTTGCCGGTCTCGCTTTCACGGTGTTCTACCAGGCTCTGGCGGCAGCCATCGTCTGCGGGAGCCTGTCCGGCCTTCAGATCGGCTGGGCCATTCGCGGCTTCGAGTTCTCGCTGGCGGCTCTCATACCGGCCAGCATATTCATGGCCTCCACCTTCCCCCTGGAGCGGCACGAGCCCTGGATAGTTCGGGTGAGGACAGCGTCAGTCGCGGTTGCCGCGATCCTACCTATCCCCTACCTCGTGCTGCCCCTGCCCATGCTCTTCGCGGGCGGAGACTGGTACTTCGCCTACCAATTGACCCTGCTTCTGGTGGTTCTGGCGGTGGGGTTCAGCCTTCTGATCATCGTGCAGTCTTTCATGCGCGCCACCGACGCCACCGCCAGGGCGGCGGCGCGCATCTCTTTCCTGGGGCTGGGGCTTTCGCTGTTGCCGTTCTTTGGCCTCTATCTGGTCCCCCGCCTGATCATCGGGCGGGCGGTGGTCTCGGCGGAAGTGACCCTCCTCTTCCTGTGCATGTTGCCCCTGTATCACGGCTTCGCCATCACTCGACGCCGCTTCGGCGGCCTGGAAGCGATTCTGCCGCCGCTCTCGGCGGCTGTGATCAGCGGCCTGGTGTTCGTGATAGTGCTGGTAGGATCGGTGTGGTTCGTGCGAGGGCTGTGGCAGGATGGATCGGAGAGCGCCCTCCTCGCCGGCATCGTCCTGGGTGCCGTCCTCTTGGCGGCCACCAATATCCCGGTCATAACCGGGGCCCGACGACTGGTACATCACGCTTTCTATGGCCAGGCTTACGACTTCCAGTCGGTGGTGTCGGAGATGTCGCACGACCTAGCCCAGGCGGTGGGCCGGGATGAGCTGGGCAACCTGGTGGTGGAGACACTCTGCCGACGGATGAACCTGGCCGGGGCCGCGCTTCTAAGCACCCGGGAGACGGGAGAAGTCCTGGGGGTGGAGGCGAGTTCCGGGTGGATGGCGCCGGTGCTGCGGAGGGGGACGGGCATTCGGATGTCCGGGTCTTTGGCACAGCATCTGCTCTCGACGGCCTTTCCCCAGAAGCAGGAGGTGTTGCAGGAGGCGCTGTCGGGGATGGAACTGGCGGATACGGAGCGAGAGCTAATCGCCGACGAGCGTGCCGCTCTATGGGTGCCGGTGATTACCAAGAACGTCCTTAAGGGCGTGGTAGTGCTTGGGCAGAAGCTGAAAGACGCTCTGTTCAGCCGGGAGGATCTCGAGATCACCTCCACTCTGGCGGGACAGATCGGCGTGAGCATGGAGAATGCCGACCTATACGATCACCTCCGGGCGGAGATGCGGAAACTCCAGGATATGCAGGATCAGTTGATTCAGGCCGAGAAGCTCTCCGCCGTGGGCGAGTTGGTCAGCGGCGTGGCTCACGAGCTGAACAACCCTCTTACCGCGGTCATCGGCTACGCCGAGCTGCTGCGAACTGAACTGGTGGACGAACAGGCGAAGAGCGATGTTGAGAACATCCTGCGGTCGGCGGAGCGGTCCCGACGAATCGTGCGCAATCTGCTGACTTTCGCCCGGCGGCAGCGCACCGAGCGCCGGATGGTAGACATCAACGAAGTCATCACTCAGACTGTCGAGATTCAGTCCTACCAGTTCCGAGTGGACAACATCACTACCGAGCTGCACCTGGATCCGGACCTTCCTCCCACGGCGGCCGATTCCTCGCAATTGCAGCAGGTATTCCTCAACATAATCATGAACGCCTATCAGGCCATCCGGGGCGCGCAGGAGAGCGGCGCCATCACCATTACCACGCGGATGGTGAGCCCGGACCGGCTGCGGGTATCCATCAGCGACGATGGGCCTGGGATAGCTCCGGCCGTGGCTGGGCGCATCTTCGATCCCTTCTTCACCACCAAGGAGGTGGGGGTAGGGACCGGTCTGGGCCTATCTATCTGCTATGGTATCGTCAGCGGGCACCAGGGCAGGATCTGGTGCGAGAGTGCTCCGGGCGAAGGAGCCACGTTCTTCATCGAGCTGCCGGTGCAGCGGGTGCAAGCCACGGTGGAGGCGCCGGCACCGAAGGGTATTGAGCCTGGGGCCGGGTTGCAGGTGTTGGTGGTGGAGGACGAGCCGGCGGTGTCGGCGGTGCTCCACCGGTTGCTGAGCAAGAAGGGGTGCGAGGTCGAGGGAGCAGCCAACGGCATCGAGGCCCTGGAGCGTATCAAGGGCCGGACCTACGACGTGATCATTTCCGACATCAAGATGCCGGGGATGAGTGGGATCGCCCTGTGGGAGCAACTCCGCACGGAGCGGCCGGATCTGGCGGGCAAGGTGATCTTCGTTACCGGGGACACTGCCAGCGCCGATACCAGTGAGTTCCTCAAGGGGGCGGGCCAGCCGGTGCTGCCTAAGCCCTTTGGCGCCGACGAGTTGGCCCGGGCTATCGGGGAGCTGCAGAGTCGGTCATAGGCGGCGAGGAGGGGACAAGGAAACACCGCGGAACCCAGTGACGGGCGAGTCCCGCGGTCAGGGATATCGCAAAGTCAATTCGGGAGGCTCTAGCTCCGGTAGCGGAGGGTCCTCAAGAACAGGTCGTCCCGCTCCTCGCCCTTGGGCATACCCCTCTCTCGCTGGCGGCGCTTGCGCTTCGGCGGACGATTGCGACGAGTCTGGTCGTCATCATCGCCGAAAGCCTCCTTCCAGGCGGCCTCCATCTGGGTGAGGGGCGGACGCTCGCCACCGCGCTCACTCTGATACTGGGTGACCGGCTCGGGAGTGGTGGCCTTGAGGCTGAGGCTGACCTGACCCTTCTCCTGGTCCACCGAGAGGACCCGCACCTGAATCTGATCCCCCACCGAGACCACGTCGGAAGGATCGGCCACTCGAGTGTGCGCCAGTTCGCTGACGTGAACCAGGCCGTCTTTCTCAGCCCCGATGTCCACGAAAGCTCCGAACTTGGTGAGGCGCACCACTTTGCCGGTGACCGTCGCCCCGACCTTGAGGCTGGAGATGGGATTGTTGGGGGGCCTAACGCGAGTGACCAGGAGGCGCTTCCGCTCCCGATCCACATCGCTGACCCAGACCTGGACCTCATCGCCCTCCTGAGGGCTGGGGCCACGACCGGCTCTGGGCCCCGTGAGCTCGGAGATGTGAAGCAGACCGGGATAGCCTCCGATGTTGATGATTGCCCCGATCTTGCTGATCTTGACTATCCGCCCGGAAACTTCCGAACCGGGCTTGAGTGCCCCAAGATCAATGGGCGACGAGTCGTGACTGCTGGCTGTCTGTGCTTCCACTTAGGAAAGAACCCCCGCGAATCGCTGAGTCTTGTACGGAACCGCGCCACAGTGTGACAGTGTAGCAGCTTACCGCGCCCGTCGCAAGTCGTTTCAGCGACAATCGGCGGGTTTTTGTCCTGGTTCGCGTGAGGGTGGAATGGGTTAGGGTGGCCCTGGGGTGAGTGCCGGCAGGCGACGCGGGAGAGGGCGGGCGACTAAAGGCGCCCGCTGAGGGCCTTCGGCCAAGAAAACCGTGTGGCCTCTACCCTGGCCGAAGGCCTTCAGCAATAGGCACGGCAGTGTCCG
>JBBQIE010000270.1:0-4414 GCA_038324625.1 Anaerolineae bacterium
ACAAGACGTCGAAGCTCAGCAAGTACCTCGGAGGGTTTCTGGTATGAGAGTGGCCTATGATCGCGAGACCGACACCCTCACCATCACCTTGCTCCGAGAGCCGATTGAGGAAAGCGATGAGATCCGTCCCGGAGTGATAGCGGATTTCGCTCACGATGGCCGGATCGTCCGTATCGAGATACTGCGCGCGTCGCAATCAGTTGACCAGACAACTCAGATGGAGTTCGCGGTCGCCGATTGAGTCCCCTCTTCTCCCCGTCGGGGCTGCCTACCGCCACACCTGGTAGTTGGGCGGCTCCTTGGTGATGATGACGTCGTGGGGATGCGACTCGACCAGCCCGGCGTTGGTGATGCGCACGAACTCGGCCCTCTCCTGCAGCTCGGTGATGGTGCGGGCACCCACGTATCCCATGCCGGAGCGAACCCCGCCCAGCATCTGGTACACGTAGTCCGCCAGCTTCCCCTTGTACGGCACCCGGCCCTCGATCCCCTCCGGGGATATCTTGGCCAGCGTGGTGCCCATCGCCGATCCGTAGCGGTCCCTCCCCAGGCCGGCCATCGCCCCCAGCGAGCCCATGCCCCGGTAGTCCTTGAAGTACTTACCCTCCAGCAGGACCACCTCCCCCGGGCTCTCCTCCAACCCGGCCATGAGATTGCCCAGCATCACCGAGTCGGCGCCGGCAGCCAGGGCCTTCACGATATCCCCGGAATACTTGATGCCCCCATCGGCGATGACCGGCACCCCCTGTTCCCTAGCCACCCGGGCGCACTCGTAAATGGCGGTGATCTGGGGAACCCCCACCCCGGCCACGATTCGGGTAGTGCAGATCGAGCCGGCGCCCACGCCCACCTTCACCGCGTCCGCTCCGGCAGCGATGAGGTCTCGGGTGCCTTCGCCGGTAACGGCATTCCCGGAGATGAGGCGCACTCGCGGATGGCGGCCCTTCACGTACTCCGTCATCTCCAGGACGCTCTTGGTGTGCCCGTGGGCGGTGTCAATGACGATCACGTCCACCCCCGCCCCCACCAGCCCGTCGAGGCGCTCCTTGGCATCGCCACTTACCCCGATGGCGGCACCGGCCAGCAGTCGCCCGCTCTCATCCTGCGCGGCGTTGGGAAAATCCAGCTTCTTCTGGATGTCCTTCACCGTGATCAGCCCCCGAAGGGTGAAGTCCTCATCCACCAGGGGCAGCTTCTCGATACGGTGACGCTGAAGGATGGCCTTGGCCTGCTCCAGAGTGGTGCCGAGGGGAGCGGTCACCAGCCCCTCATGGGTCATGAACTCCTTCACCGGGCGGGACAGGTCCTCGGCGAAGCGCACGTCGCGGTTGGTGAGGATACCCACCAGCTTGGTCCCGTCCGCCACTATCGGCACCCCGGAGATGTGGTAGCGACTCATGATGGCCTCCGCTTCGGCCAGCGAAGCCTCCGGCCCCAGGGTAATCGGGTCCACGATCATGCCGGACTCACTGCGCTTGACCTTGTCCACCTCTTCCACTTGGCGCTCCACGGTCATGTTGCGGTGGAGAATGCTCAGCCCCCCCTCGCGCGCCAACCCGATGGCCATCCGCGACTCGGAAACCGTGTCCATGGCCGCCGCCAGGATGGGGATGTTGAGCGTTAGCCCTCGGATCGCTTGGACCCGCAGGGATACCTCTCCCGGAAGCACGGACGACTTCCGCGGCACCAGGAGCACGTCGTCGAAAGTCAATGCCTCACGCGCGGGAAACTCGCCACTGATCACTGGTCACCTCCGGGGTGGACGTACGAGGGTAGAGGAACACGAGGACACTCTTCCCGGCTCCTGGGTAAAAAGTGCCAAGAAGTGTAGCACCGTCGCCGAAGCAGTGTCAAAGGGTATAATGCCCATGCCGGCGCCGCTTGACCGCATCCCAGGTGGGTGTACAATCGGCGCTGGCCGCTCTGTCGGCTGCTTTCTAGATCCCGACCTTCCGCCGGTCGGCAGGAGTATGGGCATATGGCAACTCGCGGCTATGATATCTGGCTCTCCCTGGCCCTGCTTTCTCTCACCATCAGCGTCTTCCTGAAGCAGGTCTTCGCCGGCGGCGCCCTGCTGGATTTCGGCGCCGGGCTCTTCCTGGGCCTTGCCTTGGCCCTGAACCTGGGCTACCTGATTAGGCGGCGGGAGACAGGAAACGATCGTAAGCGCTAAGACGAGGGAGTCATTTTCGACATGGTAGTCTCAATGTCTGATCGAACCCGGACCGACTACGGGGCCGGGGCCCGAGTGGTGTTCATGGGCTCGCCCGAGTTCGCCGTTCCCTCCCTGCGAGAACTGGCCGAGCACTTCAAGGTCGTGGCCGTCATCACTCAGCCGGACCGACCGGCGGGACGGGGTCGGGCGATGCAGCCCTCCCCGGTGAAGGAAGCCGCCCTGGAACTGGGCCTTCCCCTGTGGCAGCCGGAGAGTCTCCGCGGGGCCGAGAACCTAGAGCACCTGGCCTCCCTGCGCCCGGACTGCGTGGTAGTGGCAGCCTACGGCGAGATCCTCTCCCAGCCGGTGCTCGATGTACCTCCCCGGGGGTTCCTCAATGTCCACGCCTCGCTCCTGCCCCTCTATCGAGGCGCCTCGCCGGTGTCGGCGGCCATCCTGGCCGGGGAGCGGGAGACCGGGGTGACCATCATGCGGCTCGATTCCGGCATGGACACCGGCCCCGTCCTGGCCCAGGATCGCACCCCCATCCTCAGCGACGAGAGTCGCGGCAGCTTGGAGGCCAAACTGGCGGAACTCGGCGCCGGCCTGCTGGTGCGAGTGTTGCCCGCCTGGCTCGCCGGCGATATCGTGGCCGAGCCCCAGGACGACAGTCGCGCCACCGTTACCCGTCCCCTCACCAAGACGGACGGCGAGGTAGACTGGAACCGCCCGGCGGATTACACCGCCCGACAGATCCGGGCCATGGACCCTTGGCCCGGGGCCTACACCCACTGGGGAACCCACTTGCTGAAGCTATGGCAAGCCGAGGCGGTGAATCTCGCCGGGAAAGCAGCGCCCGGGACCGTGTCCCAGTACCCGGGCGGCATTACCGTAATTGCCGGGCAAGGCCAACTGCGGCTGCTCACCGTGCAGCCGGAGGGCAAGCCGCGCATGTCCGTGGATGATTTCGTCCGCGGCCGCCCAGGGTTCATCGGGGCTCGGCTGGGCGCCTGAGGGCATGGCGCGCCGGCCTTGGCCGAGAACCGGCGCCGGTTCATTCGTTTCCACATCATCACAGATCGCTTTTCGGAGGTGCTGGATGGTAAGTCTCTTCGGTCATCAGTATACCCGCGATGACCTCATGCGCCGGGTGGGCTCGATCAGCCAGGTGGGCGGCGTCCGCGAGGCCGAACTCAGCGACGGCCGGGCCAAGGGCGTCAAAGTGGTGGACCTCGACCTTGGCAATGGCTTCGAGTTCACCGTGGTCCCCGATCGGGGCCTAGACATCTTCGCCGCCCGCTATCAGGGCCTGTCTCTCGCCTGGCATTCCGGGGTGGGGGTGACCGCCCCCGCCTACTACGAGCCCGAGGGCCTGGGCTGGCTTCGCTCCTTCGCCGGGGGACTGCTGGCCACCTGTGGCCTCTCCTACGCCGGGGCCCCCACCGTGGATGCCGGCGGCGAGCTGGGGCTCCACGGCCGCATCAGCAACCTACCCGCCTCCGGAGTACAGGCCGGCGGCTGCTGGGACGGCGACGACTACATCGTCTCCGTCAGCGGGGACCTGCGGGAGAGCGTCGTCTTCGGCGCCAACCTGCACCTCCACCGCCGTATCTGGGGCAAGCTGGGCGAGCGCCGCTTTTTCCTGGAGGACAAGGTCCGCAACGACAGCTTCCACCGAGTTCCCCACCAGATCCTCTACCACATCAACCTCGGCTTCCCCTTGGTGGATGCCGGAGCCCGAGTGTTCACCCCTTCGGCCAGGGTCACTCCCCGCGATGCCGAGGCTCGGAAGGACGGCCACGAGTGGAATGTGGTCAGTAACCCCATGCCCGAGTTCGCCGAGAAGGTCTACTACCACGAGATGAAGGCGGACGACGAAGGCTACGTGACCGCCGGCCTGGTCAACTTCAGCCTCTGGCAGGGGGAGCCCTTGGGGCTGTACGTGCGCTACCGCAAGGACCAACTGCCGCGCTTCATCGAGTGGAAGATGATGGGCGAGGGAGACTACGTGGTGGGCTTGGAACCGGCCAACTGCGGGGTCGAGGGCCGGGACGCCGACCGAGCCGACGGCTCCCTGGTCTTCCTCGATCCCGGTGAGGAGCGAGAGTACAGCCTAGAACTCGGCCTTATCCTCGGGGACGACGAGTACCGGGAGTTCCGCGGCCGGATAGCATAGCCCATCGATAGACGGAGCGAAGGCGGAGACTCCCGCCTTCGCTCCCCGGTCTTGCTCTCAGCCCGTCTCGACGGAGACGGGCA
>JBBQIE010000271.1:0-4392 GCA_038324625.1 Anaerolineae bacterium
CATGGCGGCCTCTATCCCCCCGACTCCTGGCCCGTAGGTCAGGTAGTGGCCGACGCCAAGGCCCTACCCATACCGGTGGACTGCCCCCCAGGGCGATATGAGATCGTGCTGATGGTCTACGACCGGACGACTCTGGCTCCCTTGCCGACATCGAGCGGAGGCACCGACGTCGTGGTCGGAGAGGTCCACGTCACCGAGTGGGCCGGCGAGTGAGGACCAGTGGCCACCAACGACCCAGGGATCCGATCATCGGGGCGACCCTTGCCATCGCTTCCCTGGCACTGGGCCTTCGCCTCTACCACCTGACCGCTCAGAGCCTCTCCTATGACGAGGCCGTCAGCGTCCTTCTCGCCCGCATGTCCTGGCCCGACATGCTGCGCTGGACGGCCACGGACGTGCAGCCGCCCCTGTACTATGCCCTTCTCCGGTTCTGGACGGGTCTGGCAGGGCAGAGTGAGTACGCCCTCCGATTGCTCTCGGTCTTCGCTTCCGTGGCAGCAGTAGCCGGCTTCTATCGGCTGGCCGCCGAGGTAGGGGGTAAGAGAACGGGGATGCTCGCAGCGGCGGTGGCCGCCGTTCACCCCTGGTACGTGTGGCAGGCACAGGACACCCGGATGTACAGCTTGCTGATCCTGCTCGGAGTTCTCTCCAGCTACCTATTCAGGCGCTGGCTTGGTGCAGCCGAGGGGGGACAAAGGCGGGCCTCGGTGCCCTTGGTGTTCTGCTACGCGGCCATTCTCTACACCCACTACCTGGGTGCCGCCCTCCTCGCCTACCATTTCCTGGTGCTGGCGGCGACAGGCCGAGGCCAGGTGGTCCGCCGCTACCTCATCCGGGTAGGGCTGCCGACTGTAGTGGCCTACCTTCCTTGGCTCCCGGCCGTCCTCTCCACCTACCGAGCGGACACCTCCTATTACCAAGGGCCCCTGAAACTGACCGAGGTGGCTCGCAAGGGGTTCATCTCCTTGTTCGTGGGGGCCCCCGGCGAGACGGTGCTGGAGCCGACCGGCCTGCGCTTGTATCTTCTGATGGGCGGGGTCCTGCTGATCCTTCTGGTAGGGCTCCTGGCCGCCAAGCGCTCTCGGAATCCGTGGTTCTCTCTGGGGCTCGTCCTCGTCCCGGCACTGCTGACTGGGCTCCTCCTATTGATAGTCCCCAAGTTCAATCCCCGCTACCTGATCCTCGCCTCCATCGGCATTCCCCTACTCTGGGGGCAGGGCCTGGCAGCCATGAGCCTCCGGCGAGCCAGTGGGGCGGCCATCGCCTTGGTGGCCGGAGCTTGTCTGGTGAGCGGGTCGGCGATCGGGCTCCAGGGCATGTTCGCCGATCCTCGTTTCACCCGGGCGGACTTCCGGTCGGCTATCGGGACCATCCTCAGTCAACGTCAACCTGCAGAACCGGTCATTCTCAGCTCCGGGCATATCTACCCGGTCATGGAGTACTACGCTCCGGGGGTGAGCTACGTCCCGTTCCCCCCATCGCGCGTGCTCGCGGTCGGGGAGGTGCTCGACTTCTCCGTGGTCCCCGAACTCGCCCAAGCCCTGGCCGGGGCCGATGGTGCCTGGCTGCTCCTGTGGCAGGATGAGGTAACGGACCCAATGGGCGTGCTGCCCTACATCCTCGGCCAAGCCGGCGACGCGGAGGAGTTCAGCTTCTGGCACGTTCGGCTTCGGCACTATCGCTTTCCTGCGGCTCCGGATCTGAGCCACATGCCCCGCATCGGCGATCCCTCCCAATGCGCCTTCGAGGGAGGGATACGCCTGCTTGGCATGACCCAAGGGGATGAGGACGAACTCTCGGTATTCTGGCAGGCGAACACAGTGCCGGAGCAAGACCTACGCGCCCAGTTGGAGCTTCGGGATGGCGCCGGTCACCTCGTGGCTCGGCAGCACTTCGCCCCCGCCGGCGACGACTATCCCTCGCACCTCTGGCGTCCGGGGCAAGTGGTCTTCGCCTCCGTGCCTCTTGCCCCGGATCCCGGGGTCCCTCCCGGGAGCTACCAGGCTGCCATCACTCTCTACCGAGCGGCCACCGGAGAGCCATTGACACTCCTGGACCCGGCCGGGAACCCTGCCGGCCAGGTCTGTCCGCTGGGCAAGGTACAGTTAGGCGGGGCAACGGAAGGACTCGACCCGGTAGCGGCAGCGCGGGAACTGGGGCTATCGCCGCGCCAGGATCGCTGGGAATCCCTGGGCCTGGTGGGGATCGGCGCCTGCCCTGAGGCCCCCCTCGTGCCGGGACAGTCACTGACCATACCGCTGCTATGGCAGACGACCGGAGAGTTGCCGGCTGTGGAACTGGGGGTGGGCCTGCGCTATGCCGATGGCACTGGTTCAACAGCGCAAGTACCTTTGAGTTCCGCCTACCCCACCCAGGAATGGAAACCGGGATCGGTGGTGCGCACCTGGCTCGACTTCAGGGTTCCCGCCGACGCACCCGCGGGCGAGGCCGAGCTGATCGTAGAAGCACTTGCTGCGGCATCCAGTCTGGGACCGCCGGCCAGCATCTGCCAGGTTACGGTAACTAACATCGCGCGGCAATATGACTTGCCCAGCCCCGACTGGCCCAGCGAGGCCGTCTTCGGCGGTTTCGCCCGGCTGGTCGGGCTTGACGTCGAGCCTGCCTCAGTCGCTCCCGGCGAGAGCCTGACCGTGCAGATCCACTGGCAGGCAACTGAGACTCCGGACCGCAACTACGAGGTCTTCGTGCATCTCATCGGACCGGATGGACGAGTCTGGGCCCAGTTCGACGGTGAGCCCGCAGGCCGGCCCACCGCCGGATGGGTGCCGGGTGAGGTGCTCTCGTTCTCGCACCGGCTGGACCTGCCGGGGGGTGCGCCTTCCGGGGAGTATCACCTTGAGGTCGGGATGGTGGATACGCATTGGGGAACCGCCATCCGCCTGGCGGCCATCAGCCAGGGTTCCCGACTTCCCGCGGATGCGGCGATCCTGGGTACCATCCAGGTCAGATAGAGACCCGTACCCTCCAGAGCGTCCACACCAGCCCCACCCCCGCCCCCACGGCGGAGACGGCGGCCAAGTAGACACCGGCCCCCAGGGTGAGGGGATGGCCGTAGAGTTCCGCGATCACCGGCGCCATTCTTCCCAACTGGGTCAACGCCGCGCCGGCTGAGACCAGCCCGCTCGCCAGCACTATCAGGGCCGCCACCCGCGCTCTGGAAGTTAGCAGCCGGCCCATCACCGTCACCAACCCGAGCAGAAGCAGCGACATGGCCAAAGCCGCCCCCTGTTCGAGAGGGGGAAAGGCCACGCTCGCCAGCCAA
The DNA here is from genome assembly GCA_038324625.1 of Anaerolineae bacterium. Taxonomy (GTDB): domain Bacteria; phylum Chloroflexota; class Anaerolineae; order DRVO01; family DRVO01; genus JBBQIE01. Next base: position 3,284 of record JBBQIE010000271.1, read on the forward strand.
CCACCGACCACCAGTGCCGCCCCGATCTCCCAAGGATTGCACCGGGGACGGCCGGCAGCGAGCAGGGTCAGACCTACTCCGGCAGCAAGTAGCGGAGCGGCGAAGGCCAGCGCCGAGGGCCGGGCCAGGGCGGCGCTCGGCCCGCCCACGAAGCGCACGAACTCCGGCAGGTCCAGGCCGGTGAGGACCAGAGCCGCCGATCGGTCCCACACCCACGGCAGCCAGAGAGAGATCGCCGCCAGCAGGCCCGGCGACCACACCGCCAGGCGGTCACGCCAGTTCATGGTACACCTGCCGCACCTCAGCCGCGGCCCGTTCCCAGGTGAACTGCCCGGCCCTCGCGATGCCCACCTTCACCAGCGAGGCCCGCGAGGCATGGTCCAAGGAGAGCAGAGCAGACAGGGAATCAGCAATGGACTCACTGTCCGTGGAGCAGTAGGCGGCCGCCTCGCCCACCACCTCTGGCAGGGAGGAATTGCGGGCTACCAGAGCCGGGGTTCCGCAGGCCATGGCCTCCAACGGTGGCAGCCCGAAGCCTTCGTAGTGGGAAGGGTAGAGCAGGGCCGTCGCCCCTCGATACAGAGCCGGCAAATGCTCCTCGGGCACTCGCCCCAGGAGACGCACCGTGGACCCGGCCTCCCTCGCCGCCCGCAGGGAGTCATCCGCCAACCACCCCGCGGACCCGGCGATAGCGTAGTCGCCGTCGAAGAGGCCCCGTTCCGATACCCGCGTGAACGCCGCGATGGCCGCCGCGTAGTTCTTCCGCGGCTCTATGGTGCCCACACTCAGCAAATAGGGACGGTCCAGACCATAGCCACGCCGGAGAAGCTCCGCCTCTCCCAGCTCCGGGTCCGGGTGAAACCGAGGGCCCACCCCCGGGTAGACTACCCTTACCCGATCCGGGGATACACTGAACTCCTCCCCCAGATCGTCGGCGGTGTTACGCGAATCGGCGAGGACCACATCCGCTCGCCGGATCGAGCCGGGTACCGCCGCCCTAAGAAACGAGGCCAGCCCGGGGTAGGCGAACTCGGGGAGCTTCAGAAAGGACAAGTCGTGGACCGTGAGTACCCCTCGGGCCCGCCGTAGAGGCGGAAGCAGGAAGTTCG
>JBBQIE010000272.1:0-4375 GCA_038324625.1 Anaerolineae bacterium
GCCCGGCGATTGGCGGCTAGAATTCACCCGGGTGCCCGCGATACCGCGATGCGTGCCCATCCTACGCCCGGGAGGCGAACCATGAGGCTCGGAGGACCGATACTGGCCTCGTACGACGGCCCAGAGGCCTGGGTCGAGAACCTAATAGACCGTGGCTACACCGCCGCCTACTGCCCGGTGGATGCCTCCGCCGACGACTACACCGTGCGAGCCTACGCGGAGGCGGCACTAGCCGCCGACATCGTCATCGCCGAGGTGGGCGCCTGGAGCAGCCCCTTGAGCCCGGACCCGGGGGTGCGCCGGGCCGCCCTAACCAAGTGTAAGGAGCAGCTGGCCCTGGCCGACCGCATCGGCGCCCGCTGCTGCGTCAACATCGCCGGGTCTCGAGGCGACTCCTGGGATGGGCCACACCCCGACGACCTGACCGAGGCCACCTTTGGGCTCATCGTCGAGACGGTGCGGGAGATCATCGACGCGGTGCGACCCACCCGCACCCACTACACCTTGGAGACCATGCCCTGGATGTACCCCGATTCCGCCGACTCCTACCTCAGCCTCCTGGAGGCCATAGACCGTCCCCGGTTCGCCGTCCATCTCGACCCCACCAACCTGGTTTCCAGTCCCCAGCGCTACTTCAACACCGGGGCTCTGATCCGCGACTGCTTCGCCAAGCTTGGTCCCTTGATCAAGAGCTGCCATGCCAAGGACATCCGCCTGGGTGAGAGCTTCATGGTTCACCTGGATGAGGTGCGTCCGGGGCTGGGCAACCTGGACTACCCCGTGTTCCTGCGCGAGATCTCTCGACTGCCGGCTGACACTCCATTGATGCTGGAGCATCTGGCCACCGAAGAGGAGTACCGGCTCGCTGCCGGTCACATACGAGCCGTGGGTGCGGGGATCGGAGTAGCAGTCTCCTGAGCCCACGCCGATCCCGGGCGCCCTGGACGGTCTCGCCCAGTGATCAGAGCGACGCTTGCAGTCTCGCTGACCTACGGCTAGCCTTTCAGAGGGCTCGACGCCCGGTCGTCAAGAGGCGGGAGCCGAGGGCATTCGCATGTACCTGTACGTCAGGGTTCAGGATCCGGAAAGCTACTACCGAGACGGCCCCGAGGGCAGAATCAAGGCCCGTCTGGAACAGGCGTCCGGCGAGCGCTGCCTGATCGTTCCTTATCGTGAGTTCAACCTGGCGGTGGTGGAGGAACTGCAGCCCCGGGCCATCGCCATGAGCGGCTTTGGCGGGCACTTCCAGTCGTTCGAGGTCGAGTGGTTCCTCGGCATGGATGAGGTGCTGCACCAAGCCGACCTGCCCATCCTATGCTTCTGCGGCAGCCACCAGATGCTCGGGTTCTCCTATAACCTCAACCTGCGCGAGGTCGAGCGGCTCCACGACGAGCCCATGCGGGAGTTGGGCCCAGCCGAGGACCTTCCCCGCCGGGCTCAGGGCAACGCCGAGTACGATCTCTCCCGCTTCTACTTGGCCGAGGGGTTCTTCCCTATCTCTAAGGTCACAGACGATCCGCTGTTCGAGGGCCTGCCGGACCTCATGACCATGCGCTGCTCGCACTACTGCGAGGTGAAACAGCTTCCCCCGGGGTTCAAACTGCTGGCCTCCAGCGGGCACTGTCGGATCGAGGCCATGCGACATCGGGACCGACCCCTCTACGGCACCCAGTTCCACCCCGAGGCCTACGAGACCCCCTTCTTCGATGGCCGCACTCTCTTGCAGAACTTCGCCCGGATAGTAGAAGGCTTCTGGAGATCTCGCGGGTAATGGCATGGACACGACGAGGACAGGGTGGATTAATGCCGCCTTGTCCTGGCCGATCTATCGTTGGTACCGTCAGGTTACCGTGGGAGGAAAGGCAATGACTGAAGCCCGCAACGAGACCCACACCGACATCGCGCAGGAGTTTGAGAAATCGGGAGTGTTGGCGAAGGCCACCACGGTGGAAGAAGCCACCCTGCAAGGAACTGTGGCTGGCGCGGTGGTGGCCAGAAATGACGCCCACATCAATAGCGGCGTGAGCCTCATCTCCATAGCCGGGCATGATTCAGCGCTCAACGGCAGCTTCGGCGGCAGCGTCCTGGTCGGTCACGACGCCGACCTCCAGGGGAGCGGCGCCGGCATCATGCTGGTCCAGGGCAACGTCCGGACCGACCGCGGCCTGATCATGCTGCTGGTTTCGAGAGGCGAGATCACCGGGGATGGGAACAAGGTCCTCATGACCCTGCCGGTGGCTATCGTCTTCAGCGCCATCCTGGGTGTGAGCTTCGCCCTGGCCCGGTTGCTGATCAAACCGGTGGCAAGACACAAGTAACTCGACTGTCACCGATACCGAACCAAGGGAGGACCAGTGTCCGCATTTACCACCCGACCGGTAGTCATGGGTAGACGTGGCGTCGTGACCTCGGGCCATTACCTGGCCACCGCCGCCGGTTTCCGCATCATGGAGCAGGGCGGGAACGCCATAGACGCGGCCGCCGCCATGGGCTTCTGCCTCAACCTGCTTGAGCCTCAGAGCAACGGCATCGGCGGGGAGGTGCCCACCCTGATCTACTCCGCCAAGGAGGGCCGGGCCTATGCCGTCAGCGGCATGGGCTGGTCACCCAAAGCCTTCACCGTGGAGTGGTGCCGGGAGCACGGCATTGACCTCATCCCCGGCGACGGCTTCCTCCCCGCCTGTGTGCCCTCCGTGGTCGGCACCTGGGCCTTGGCCTTGGCCCGCTTCGGCACCATGACCTTCTCTCAGGTCTCGGCACCCGCCATCGAGCTGGCGGAAGGAGGCTTCCCCCTCTACCCCAGCCTCTGCCAGGCCCTGAAGTCGAGCCTGGAGAAGTACACTCAGCAATATCCCACTACCGGCGCCCTCTACTGCCCGGGCGGCAAGGCGCCGGAGGTCGGCGACATCTTTCGGAACCCCGACTGGGCCTGGGTCCTCCAGACCATGTGTCGCGCCGAGGCCGAGAACCGGTCCGGCGGCCGGGTAGCCGGGATCGAGGCCGCCAGGGACGCCTTCTACCGCGGTGAGGTCGCCGACCGCATCCTCGCTTTTGCCACCACCCACGCCGTCGAGGACGCCAGTGGCTCCGCGCATACCGCCCTCCTCTCCCATGAGGACCTGTCGGAGTGGCACGCCGACGTCGAGGAACCGGTGAGCCACGACTACCATGGGATGACGGTTCACAAGTGCCCCACCTGGACCCAAGGCCCGGTGTTCCTGCAACAGCTGGCCTTGCTCGAGGGATTCGATCTGGGAGCCATGGGCCACAATTCTCCTGAGTACCTCCACACCCTCATCGAGTGTGCCAAGCTTGCCTTCGCCGATCGTGAGGCCTACTACGGTGACCCCGCGTTCGACGAAGTGCCGTTCGACGTCCTGCTCTCACCAGAGTACTCCGACCGCCGTCGAGGACTGGTGACGGCGGAGGCCTCTCTGGAGCAGCGCCCGGGCGATGTCGGCCGCGGCATCCCTGCCTACGCCCTCCGAGAGGTAGTGGAGGACAACCGCGCCGCCCTAGAGGTGGCCGCCCGCCGCATCCGCGACCTCGGGCTGGGCCATGCCCACCTAGGCGACACCACCCACCTCGACGCCGTGGACCGAGAGGGCAACATGGTGGCCGCCACCCCTAGCGGCGGATGGATCGGTTCCTCGCCGGTCATCCCGGGGCTGGGGTTCCCCCTCGGCACTCGAGGCCAGATGTTCTACCTCAACTCGGACCGGCCCAATGCCCTCGAGCCCCACAAGCGGCCCCGCGCCACCCTCACCCCCTCGCTGGTGACCGTGGATGGCGCCCCCCACATGGCCTTCGGCACCCCCGGAGGCGACTGTCAAGACCAGTGGACCCTCCAGTTCTTCCTGAATTATGTCCACTTCGGCATGGACCTTCAGCAGGCCCTGGATGCGCCCACCGTACATTCCATGCATTTCCCCTCCTCCTTCTACCCTCGAGCCGCCTTCCCCGGCCGGATGGTGGCCGAGGCCCGCATCTCGCCCGAGACCATAGCCGCCCTTCGGGATCGTGGGCACGAGGTGGATGTCGTCGGTGACTACGTCAACGGTAAGCCCATGGCCATCAGCTACGACGGCAAGCGCGGCGTCATCTCCGGGGCCGTTTCGCCGAAAGGGATCATCGGCTATGCCCTCGGCTGGTAGGGCATGATAAACGACACCTGGTACCGTCGCCCTCCAGACGCGCGCCTCCGGACCTCCGCCGGAGGGGTGGTCGTCCGCCGGGAGGGCGACCGGCACTTGGTAGCTCTAGTTCGCGAGGCCCCACATGCCGAGCGCATCCTCCCCAAGGGTGGGGTGGAGCCCGGCGAGAGCCTGGAGGACGCCGCCCGCCGGGAGATCATCGAAGAGGCGGGGCTTACCTG
>JBBQIE010000273.1:0-4364 GCA_038324625.1 Anaerolineae bacterium
ATGGTGAGGGCCAGGCCCGGGTAGATCATCATGTAGGGGGCATCGCGTATGAAGTGCCGGGCCTCGCCCAGGATGTTGCCCCAACTGGGGATATAGGGGGGGGCGCCGATGCCCAGGAAGGAGAGAGAGGCCTCGCCCAGGATGGCCAAGCCGAAGATGAAGGTGCCCTGGACGATGACCGGCGAGACGCAGTTAGGGAGCACGTGCCGCAGGAGGATGCGCCCGTCGGAAAGGCCGAGGGCCTTCCCCGCCTCCACGTACTGGGTATTCACGATGGTAAGCACCAGGCTCCGCACCACTCTGGTCATGCGGGGGATCTCGACCACGGCGAGGGCGAAGATCACATTCTCGATGCGGGGCCCGATGGCGGCCATGATCGCCACCGCCAGGACGATGCCGGGAAAGGCCATGAGGGCATCCATGATCCCCATCAGAGGAGTGTCAACGCGGCGGTAGTAGCCTCCCACGAGACCGAGGGTGATCCCCGCCAGGGCGCTGATGAGGGCCACCGAGAGCCCGACAATCAGGGAGTTGCGCGCTCCCCAGATGGTGCGGCTGAGGAGATCCCGCCCGAAGTTGTCGGTGCCGAACCAGTATTGGCTGTTGGGATGGGTGAGGCGGATCTCCGGGCGCAACAGGTTGGGGTCGTAGGGGGCGACAACCGGGGCGAGGAGGGCCATGACCACCACGAACACCAGCAAAGTGCCGCCGATGACCACCGACTTCCGCCGGCTGATCCGCGTGAAGAATGACTCTCTCGGGCGAGTGCTGATGAGTTCAAGAGCTTCTGCTTCGACTTGAGCGGTCGTCTCCATAGCCTTGCCGGCGCCTCAGCCTTCTCTCATGGGGTGCAATCAGCTCCTTCGTACCCGCGGGTCCAATACACCGTAGACGATGTCCACCGATAGGTTGATGATCACGTAAGCGGCGGCGATGATCAGCACCACGCCCTGCACCACCGCATAGTCCCGGCGTAGAACCGCCGTGATCATCAGGCGACCGACGCCCGGGATGTTGAAAACGGTCTCGGTGATGAGGGCCCCTCCCATCAACCCCGCCAAGATCAGGCCGATGATGGTCAGAAGAGGGATCATGGCGTTACGCAGGCAATGACCGATCAGGACCGTCCGCTCGAAGAGCCCCTTGGAGCGCGCCGTGCGCACGTAGTCCTGCTTGAGGGTCTCTATCATCACCGAGCGGGTCATACGCGCTAGAAGGGCGGCGTTGTGAATGCCCAGGGTGATGGCCGGTAGGACTAGGTAACGCAGGTTGTCCCCCAAGCCGTCTTTCAAAGGCCGATAGCCGGCCACCGGGAACCAGCCGAGGATGACGGCGAACACCCAGATGAGATTGAGCCCGATCCAGAAGCTGGGCATGGAGATGCCGGCCAGTGACACCACCATCGCTGCCGTGTCCGCCCAGCCCCCCTGGCGGATGGCGGCCAGCACCCCGAGGCTCAACCCCAGGGCCACGGAGACCAGCAGCGAGAGGATGGTGAGCATGACGGTCGGCTCCGCCCGCTCCCAAATGGCCTGGGTGACCGGCCGGCCGAGGAACACCGAATCGCCCAGGTTGCCCTGGACCACCTGGCCGAACCAGGAGAGCCACTGTATGGGCAGGGAGCGGTCGAGCCCGAGCATCTCTCGCAGCTCCGCCGCTCGCTCCGGGGTGGCGTCGGGCCCCAGCAGCATCTCGGTGGGATCGCCGGGCGCCAGCCGAAGAAGCAGGAACACGGCGGTGGAGACGAGGATCATCACCGGGATGGCTTGCAAGACCCGTCGGATGATGTAATTGCGCATGGCCAATCGCCTCGATCGAGGGACCCGCACGGAGAGCGGAAGGGCAGGCCAAGAGAGGGTAACTCCAGCCTGCCCTGACCGCTAAGCCCGGGTCAAGTCGCCGGGCTTAGCGGTCAGGCGAGTCGCGAGATCGAGCCTACGCCTCCAACCAGGTGTTGAACATGAATGGCCGCAACATGCTGGCGTAGCCTTTGAAGTTCTTGCGCGCTGCGTGCAAGATGAAGTACTCGCCGGTCTTCACCAGAGCCACCTCATCGTAGACCAAGCGCTGCAGGTCTTCGACCAGGCTGTAGACTTTCGCGGGATCCTGCTCGGAGAGGATGGCGTCCACCAGCTCGTCCTTCTTCTCGTTCTCCCACCAGCCCGGCCAGTTCGGGTTCAGGAACACGTGCATGGCCGGATGGGTGGCGGCGGGGTGGCCGGTGATGAAGCAGTTCCACAGTTCCGGGTCCTCGCGCCGGGCGCGCAGAGTGGCGGTATCCATCACCTGAAGGTCCACGTTGATGCCGACCGCCTCGAACTGGCTCTTGAAGACCAGGGCCAGGTCGTAGTTGGCCTGCGATTCCTTGTTGGTCATAAACACGACCGGTTCGCCGTTGTACCCCGCCTCCGCCAGCAGCGCCTTCGCCGCCTCCGGGTCGGGCTTATTGAACAGCTCCTCACCCACGTCGGAGTAGTAAGCCGTCTCCCGGCCGGCGATGCCGGGGTCGAGGCGATAGAACTCAGGGGAGCCGAAGGCGGCCCGGTTGGGGGGCTCCAGGTCCACCAGACGCTGAATGGCCTGCCGCATCTTGAGGTTGGTCATCAGCCCGCTCTTCTTGTTCAGGTGGATGGCCAGCCACTCATACGGCTTGGTCAGGAGCACCGTGAGTTCGGGGTCGGCGCTCAAGCTGTCGAAGGAGTCCCAGCTGAGGGTGCCGGCGAAGTCATATTCCCCGGTCCTCAGCCCGTCGGCCCGTACCGCCGCCTCGTTGGTGATAAACCACTTGACCTCGTCCACGTAGGCGGTCTTGCGACCGGACATGCCGTCGGGTTCTTCGGAGCGGGCGGCGTAGTCGTCGAAACGAACGGCGTGGATGTATTGGTCGGGCAGGTGCTCGACGAACTTGAAGGGCCCGGTGCCGATCAGCTCCGTCATTACCTCTTTCCCGGAGGCGTTAGCGATCTCCTCGGGGATAATGGAGGCATCGGCGAGGGCGAGGTAAGTCGGGAAGAGGCCGGTAGCCTGGTTGAACTTGACCACCACGGTATACGGGTCTTCGGCAATGATCTCATCAATGCGTAGGGCCACCCGACTGCCGTTGGCGCCGATTTGTCCCCAGCGATTCATGGAGGCCACCACGTCGGCGGAAGTCATCTCCTTGCCGTTGTGGAAGGGGACACCCTGGCGCAAGCCGATGGTGACCGTCAGACCGTCGGCGCTGGACTCGTAGCTCTCCGCCAGCATCATCTTGGGGCTGTAGGTGGAATCGTCGGCGAAGAGGCCCTCGAAGAAGTTGCAGGCCACATCGAGAGTCTGGTAGCGGGTGGTGAAGACGGGATCGAGGATGCCCGGCTCGGCCCAGAAGCCCACCTTGAGCGACCCGCCCACGGTGGGCTGCCCGGCAGCGGGGACGGCAGTCTCCCCCGCCGCCGGGGTCTCGCCGGCCGCCGCGGCAGTGGGCTGAGCCGGTTGTGCCGGGGCACATGCCCCTATGAAGGACATGAGGGCCCCGCCACCCACCAATAGGCCGGCCCTTTGCAGTAGCTCCCGCCGGTTCAGGCGCCCCGCCCGAAACTGTGCGGCCAAATCGTGCAATCGTCTGTCGGCATCGTCATGGGACTGCATTCTTGTTCCCCCCATCGTGTCTTGTGAGCCGGTCGCCGCTCGGGCCCAGAGACGGGATCGAGCGCCACCATCGCGGACTCCTATTCGCCAACGGGATGGTCTCTCTGGTCCTCCTTCGCCTGGGAATAGTGAACGATTCGAGTGCCGGGCGCACCGGCCAAAGAAGGCACAATGGCGCCATAGCGGCCATCGTCGAGACAACCTCTCCCCCGAACCATTCCTCGCCAAGGATAGTATTGGGTATGGGGGGCGTCAAGGGGTGGGGCTCTTTCGCGGTCTTGCTTGGGGGAGGAGCTGCTCGTAGAATCGGGCTATTCTACGGCAATTGCCAGGACTATGGTGCGGAAGACCAGCCAACCCGAGAAGCGCTTCCGAAAGCTGGCCATCGGGGCCGGGGTCGCCATCTGGATCGGCCTGATCCTCTTGGCCGTCGGCCTGGTCTTCACCGTGGCCGGGCCCACCGCCCGGGGCGGGGTCGGGGTGGCGGTGGCCCAAGCCACATCGGCGCCGGCGGCCTCCATGCCTCTCGACGTCGTCACGGAGACGCCCACCCTCGTCCCCACCGAGACCGTCACTCGCGTGCCGGAGGCCACTTACACCGGCACTCCGCCGCCCACCGATATCCCGACGGCCACTCCCGAGCCCACTGCCACCCCCACCCCCGTGGCACACCCCCCCACCCCCCAGGTTATACCCGACCACGGCCGGGACACCGCGATAGGGGATGGGGGTTTGCA